>DATDDB010000054.1:0-26502 GCA_036524005.1 Gallionellaceae bacterium
TCACCGCCAACATCAACCACCCCGAATGCGAGCCAATGATCATCGGCCGCAACTTCCTGGTGAAGATCAACGCCAACATCGGCAACTCCGCGCTCGGTTCCAGCATCCAGGAAGAAGTGGAAAAGATGACCTGGGCCATCCGCTGGGGCGGCGACACGGTGATGGACTTGAGCACCGGCAAGAACATCCACGAAACGCGCGAGTGGATCATCCGCAACTCGCCCGTGCCCATCGGCACCGTGCCGATCTATCAGGCGCTGGAAAAGGTGAACGGCAAGGCCGAAGACCTGACCTGGGAAATCTTCAAGGACACGCTGATCGAGCAGGCCGAACAAGGCGTGGACTACTTCACCATCCACGCCGGCGTGCTGCTGCGCTACATCCCCATGACCGCAAAGCGCATGACCGGCATCGTCTCGCGCGGCGGCTCCATCATGGCCAAGTGGTGCCTCGCGCACCACAAGGAAAACTTCCTCTACACGCACTTCGAAGAGATCTGCGAAATCATGAAGGCCTACGACGTGACCTTCTCGCTCGGCGACGGCCTGCGTCCCGGCTCGGTCTACGACGCCAACGACGAAGCGCAACTCGGCGAACTCAAGACGCTGGGCGAGCTCACCCAGATCGCATGGAAGCACGACGTACAGGTGATGATCGAAGGCCCCGGCCATGTGCCCATGCACATGATCAAGGAGAACATGGACCTGCAACTGAAGTGGTGCCACGAAGCGCCGTTCTACACGCTTGGGCCCCTGACGCAGGACATCGCCCCCGGCTACGACCACATCACCAGCGCGATTGGTGCGGCGATGATCGGCTGGTTCGGCACCGCCATGCTCTGCTACGTCACCCCCAAGGAACACCTCGGCCTGCCCAACAAGGCCGACGTGAAGGAAGGCATCATCACCTACAAGATCGCCGCCCACGCCGCCGACCTTGCCAAGGGCCACCCCGGCGCACAGGTGCGCGACAACGCCATGAGCAAGGCGCGCTTCGAGTTCCGCTGGGAAGACCAGTTCAACCTCGGCCTGGACCCGGACCGCGCGCGCAGCTTCCACGACGAAACCCTGCCCAAGGACTCGGCCAAGGTCGCGCACTTCTGCTCCATGTGTGGCCCGCATTTCTGCTCCATGAAAATCACCCAGGACGTGCGCGACTTCGCAGCCAAGCAGGGTGTCTCCGAACAGGAAGCGCTGGAAAAAGGCATGGAAGCCAAGTCGGTGGAATTCGTGAAACAGGGGGCGGAGGTATATCGGAAGGCGTGATGGGGCGTGTCCCGAGCCCACAGAGCTTGGGTATCGTTCGAAAAGCGCTTTATTTGACTCAGCCTCACTTTCAATATGAAAGAAAGTGAGGCGGACCATTTTTGTCTTTGCGTATGATGTGTGCCCTTTAATACGCAGCGTTCAGGCACCCTCAAAATCACGCACGACAGAGATCATTAACTCTCCCAAAAATGCACGTTGAAATGCGACATCGGAGGAAGCGTCAACCACTGGCCGTGAGTGTTGCTATAATCAAAAAGGTTAGGAGTGGGACTGGCGTTGGGGCGGGGGCGTAGCAACCTTCACTTTGTAAGCTTCCTAATGAACTGTGGCGGTATTCAGCGCCAGTGTTCGTTACGTACCAATGGACGCCTGCAACCAGGCTGCCTAGCACGTGTATAAATAACAGTTCTTGCGTCGGAGGGAAAAGGGGTGTTCAAAATTGACCTGACAGAGCGCTTCCCGCTACTTAGCCGAGCGCCAATCATTGAGGCGGTACTTGGAGTTACCGCACGTGCCCAGGCACCATGGGAGGAAGCCGCCATATCCGAGCAATTCAAGCACCTGCTCACACCGAGCTACCCCGTGGTTCAATCCAATCGTCGAATATCGCACCAAATCACGCTTGGAGTTGCAACTCAGGCCGAGCAACGCACAAGCGAAGAGGGATGGCAGGGGCTACGTTGTCAATCGGAAGATGCCTTGCACATCGCGCAATTTAACCGCGATGGCTTTACATTTAGCCGCCTGAATCCCTATCTGGATTGGGATCATTTTCTCAGCGAAGGGATGCGACTGTGCAGAATATACAGGGACGTTGCAGACCCGGCAGACATGCAACGAGTTGGGCTGCGCTTTATTAACCGAATCGAGCTGCCCAACGATGAAGAAGCAAAACTGAGCGATTTTCTGGAAAACCCGCCAAAGCCCCCCCGCGAAATGGATGTTCCATTCCATGGTTTTTTGCATCATAATACCCTCGCAATCGTAGGAACTCCATATCTAGTCAACGTGATTCAGACCGTACAATTGGAGCAGGCAATGGAGCGCTGGTTTGTGATTCTTGATATTGATGTTTCGACGACCGAGCCCATTGTTAATTGGAGCTCGCTCGAGAAACACCTAGAAGAGATGCGGTGGCTTAAGAACAAAGCGTTTTTTGGTAGCATATCATCCAAGACATTGGAGATGATTAAATGACAATCTCACTTGCACGGAAGATTGTTTCCCCCGATTGCATGCAACAGACGCTTGGCGCGAGTGGCACAGCCGAGTATGTCGCCGAACGGATCGCCCAAGGTCGGAATCAGCTCCGCAAATCCGATTCTTTGAGTGGGGGTGTGCAGGCTGCATTGGACGAGCTGCACGCCATCGCAGATGAATGCAAGCTGTCTGGTTGGGACGGCTACGAAGCAGAACCGCCGTCTGAGCAAACAATCCGCCAAGCCGAGCAGTTTCTGAACTCCTTACCGCTGGGCGCGAGAGCCCCATCTGTTGGGGTGGAGCCTGATGGACAGATTACCTTTGAGTGGTTTCAGTCGCCTCGCCGTATTTTGTCCGTCAGTGTGACATCGGACGGTGATTTGCACTACGCAGCGCTGCTTGGTTACTGCAGGCGCTACGGGACGGAGCCTTTTTTCGGGAAGATACCTGCTGAAATATCACGGTTAATTGACCGTGCGCTTGAGGAATGACGCAAGGAACCCAGGTTGTGCCCATCGCCGATTACGAGCATCTTGCTCGCTTCATAATTTACCAAAAGTGGGTGCGGAGTTCAGATAGCACTGTACGGCCAGAAGCATTTATTCCGCACCCCTATCCAGACCTTTCCGTCACACGGCACCATAATCTTACTGATGATGCCATCTGGCAAGTTGGGCGAGGTGTGGCTACGGCCAGACAAAAGACACTGTATGGGCGTGCAGACCTGACGGCCATTACGGTTCGCCGACGGCAACTAGAGCTCGAGTCTGATGCTGTTGCAGGCAATCCAAATCACGTGAATATGACCGGATGGCCTACAGACAAACCGTCGCAAAAGATAATTGCGCTTGAGCTCGCTGCAAATTCTACCTACCGGCCTCATCAGGGATAGGCCGCGCCGCCTTCCTGATGGGGCGCAAGTGCATGCTCCATGTAACGTTTGATAAACACGTCGTGAGCATGACCTGCCGTCCCAACAGCACCGCGCCTTCCCTCGCCTCGCACCTGCCCGGCATGTCGCTGGGCAAGCCTAGCCTTTTGCGCCTGGCCGGGGCATGCAGCCTCATGCTTGCAGCCATGCTGTGGGCGGGAACCGCCGACGCACAAACGACGCATCAATGGGGTCAGACTCGATTGATCGATCGGTGCGCTCATCCAGAATCTGACCCATTGATTCTTGCCGAACAATCGCGATGTCGCCCATCGTCCGGTCTGTTCGGCAAAGTTACTTATCCTATCCATGAGGCGCGGAGCGTTCATCGCATTCTCCGCGTATACCATATCTAGCTAGCACCTTATGGGGAAAACACCGCATTTTCCCCAAGTGTCACCCCGGATATACTGGGCCTGCAACCGGAAACACGCGTCGCACGATCGAGTGCGGGCGAATCCTCCGTTGCGCAACCAAGACCTTGGGGCAGACATGTTCAGCCAACTCGGGCGGTACGAGGTTTTCGAAGAGCTGGGACGCGGCTCCATGGGCATCGTTTATCGCGCCAAGGACCCCTTAATCGACCGCTTTGTCGCGATCAAGGTGATCAACCTGGAGAGCCTCAACAATCCACAGATTCAGGACTATGAGGTGCGCTTCCATCACGAGGCGAAGTCTGCCGGCCGTCTAAACCATCCGAACATTTTCACCATCCACGACATGGGCAAATGCGGCGACGTGGCATACATCGCCATGGAGATGCTGGAGGGGCGCGAACTGCGCGAAATGATCGACTGCAAGGGCGGCATATCGGTAGGCCAGGCGCTGGACATTACGACCCAGGTGGCGCACGGCCTCGCCTATGCGCACCAGCGCGGGGTGGCACACCACGATATCAAGCCGGCAAACATCATGGTGGTCGACGGGCGCCGCGTGAAGATCGCCGATTTCGGTCTGGCCCAGGTGTCGCCATCGCCGGTGCGCACTCCGGGGGGCAGTGTCATGGGTTCGCCGTTGTACATGTCACCGGAGCAGGTTCAGGCCCAGGCGCTGGATACCCGTTCCGACATCTTCTCGCTGGGCGTGATCCTGTATGAGATGCTCACGCAGCGCCCGCCGTTCCTGGGCGCGGATGCCGGAGAGGTGATGCGCCAGATCGTGATGCACACCCCGCCCCCTCCAGGCACGATCAACACCAAGGTCCCCAAGATGCTGGACCGCATCGTGGAAAAGTGCCTCGAAAAAAATCCTGGTGCGCGTTACCAGGATGCGGGCGAACTGGCGGACGACCTGCGCGCGTGCCACGAAATGCTGCGCGGCATGAGTGCGCGCCATTTCCAATTTGTCGCAAGCGAGCGGTTCAAGCGCCTGCGGCACCTCGCGATCCCGGGCGGGGTGCCGGAAAGAACCGCCGCAATCGGCGGCTTCGCGCTGATCTTCGCCATCTTCGTTGCCGACATCATGAGCGACGTCACCATCCAGATGCATCTGCTGTACGTGTTTCCCCTCATCATGATGGCGTTCCATTGCGAGCGCCCGGCGCTGGTGCATAGCGCCGTGTGGGCGTCGATCTTCCTGCAGGCGGTGACGCTGATCGCGTACGGCGTATCCCTGCCGCTCGTGTCGAAAACCATCATGCTGCTGCTGATCCTGCCCTCCAATCTGCTGATTGCCTACGTGACCCGCATGGCCCGCGCCAATTTTATGGAGGCTGACCACTTGTCATCCTTTGACTGGCTGACCGAGCTGCGCAACCGGCAAAGCTTCGAATCCATCGTGGACGCGGAGATCAAGCGGCAAAAACGCTATGGCGGAACATTCTCGCTGGCCTGCATCGACATCGACGGCTTCACCGGTCTGAACGCAGACCAGGGCCACCGGGCCGGCGACGAAGCCCTCTGTCTGCTTGCCCAGGTCATGCGCAAGCATGTGCGCCAGTCCGATACGTCCGCGCGGCTGGGCGGGGACGAATTCGCGATTCTCATGCCGCATGCCCATGCGGACGACTGCGGGCGCATGTGCCAGCAGCTTTCCGCGAAGATTTCGCAGCACCTGGGCGGCGCTGCACTGCCGGTGTCGGCCAGCATCGGCTACGTCACCTTCGATGCGCCGCCCGTCTCAACCGCACACGCCCTGGAACGCGTCGCTGCCGCGCTGCGCGTCGCCAAGGCCTCCGGCAAGGGGGCCACTGCAAGAGGATAGCACCTGCGTGGATACCGGCCACCAATCGCGTGTCCGGCCCGTAGTTTCAGGCTACAATTTGTGCGCTATCATGACCTGCCGCCCCCATTGCGCCGCCTGCTGCATTGCGCCTTCCATCACCTCGCCCCTGCCCGGCATGCCGCTGGGCAAGCCCGCCGGGGTGCGCTGTGCGCAGCTTACTGCCGATAACGCTTGCGCGGTATTCGGCAAGCCTGAGCGTCCGGCCTTCTGCGGCGGCTTGCAGCCGTCAGCGGAAATGTGTGGCACATCACGCGAGGAGGCGCTGGCGTGGCTGGCGCGGTTGGAGCGGGATACGCGGCCCGCGTTATAATTCGCTCTATGCATTTGCACTCGCCACCTTCGCCGCTGGAAATTTCCGCCGATTGCCCTTGCACCGGGCATTGCAGCACGGCGCTGGGCGATGACGTGTGCCGCAGTTGCCAGCGCACCTTCGAGGAGATCACGGCCTGGCCGCGGATGAGCGAGGAGGAGCGCCGCGCGGTGAACCTCCGCATTGCACTGGAGCAGCAGGAGCAGCCAACGCGCTAAGGCAGGTATAATCCGCGTTTCGCCTAATCAATTCGTTAACCCGCTCAAGAAATATGGATACGCTACTCCTGCTCAAAGCCGCCATCCTCGGCATCGTCGAAGGCCTCACCGAGTTTTTGCCGATCTCTTCCACCGGACACCTGATCGTGGCCGAAAGCCTGCTGAAGTTCGACGATGCGCGCGGCAAGCTGTTCGAGATCGTCATCCAGTCGGCGGCCATCATGGCGGTGATGTGGGAATATCGCACCAAGATCGGCGCGGTGGCCCGGGGGGTGGCGCAGGGCCAGGAAGCGGCGCGGCGCTTCGCCCTCAACGTGTTCATCGCCTTCCTGCCGCTGGCCATACTTGGCCTGCTGTTCCACAAAAAGATCGAGGCGGTGCTGTTCAATCCCATCACGGTGGCGATCACTTCCATCGTCGGCGCGCTGTTCATCCTGTGGGCGGAAAAGCGCAAGCACACGGTCACCGTGCAGACGGTGGACGACCTGCACTGGAAGGATGCGGTGAAGGTGGGGTTCGCCCAGGCGCTGGCGTTGATACCGGGCACATCGCGCTCCGGCGCCACGATCATAGGCGGCTTGTTCTTTGGCTTAAGCAGGAAGGCCGCGACCGAATTCACGTTCTTCCTGGCCATGCCCACGCTGATCGGCGCGACGGTCTATTCGCTCTACAAGGAACGCGCGCTGCTTTCCGTGCATGACCTGGATATGTGGGCGGTGGGCCTCGCCACCTCGTTCATTTCGGCGTTCCTGTGCGTGCGCTGGCTGCTGCGCTACATCAGCACCCACGACTTCACGGTGTTTGCCTGGTACCGCATTGCCTTCGGCCTGGTCGTGCTGGGCACATACTACGGCGGGCTGGTGAAGTGGTCGGTTGACTAGCTCTGCGACCACGGCAGGCCCAGCTTGCGCCAACCGTTGAGCGTGTTGCGCTGATTGTCGCCGTCGGGGTCGCCCTCGAAGCCTTCCAGCACGTTGTAGCAATCGGCAAACCCGGAACGCGTGGCCAGTGCGGCTGCGGCGTGCGAGCGGTGGCCGCTGCGGCAGATGAACATGAGCAGCGATTCGGAATTGACCTGCTGTTCCAGCTGCGAAATGAAATTCGGGTTGGGCTTCATGCCGGGATAGCTGGCCCACTCGACTTCCACGGCATCGGGTATGCGTCCCACCCAGTCCAGCTCGGCACGGGTGCGCACGTCCACCAGCTTGGCTCCGGGAGCCGACTGCATGATTTCGTACGCTTCCGAAGGCAGCAAAGCGCCTTCGTAGGGCAGGTCCATTTCCTTGGCGCGCTGCTGCGCGGCTTGCAGAATTTCTGTAATTTTTCCCATGTATCTTTACCGGTATTTAAGCTTTTGAGCGCAAGTGTTATGCTTGCCGTGCGCAACTGCATACTATCCCAACCGCAATGAAAAATCACCCGCCCGGGCCTACCCACAACAAATCCGCGGCCTTCGAGCCGGCGCACCCCGAACGGTTTGCCGCCGCGCGCAAAAGCACCTGGGTCAGCATATTCATCAATTTGCTGCTGACCCTGCTCCAGGTGGTGGCCGGTTATTTTGGCAGGTCGCAATCCCTGATGGCGGACGGTCTGCACTCTCTTTCCGACCTGCTGGCCGACATCATGGTGCTATTTGCCAACCGCCATGGCAACCGCATCGCGGACGCCGAGCATCCCTACGGCCATGCCCGCATCGAAACGGCAGCGACCCTCATCCTCGGGGTGGCGCTGGCCGGGCTGGGCGTGGCCCTGCTGGTTGCGGCGGGCATGCGCCTGCAGCACCCGGAAGCGGTGCAGCAGGTTCACCCGTTCACCTTCTGGATCGCCCTCATCGCGCTGGCGGCAAAGGAAGGAATGTTCCGCTACATGCTGGCGGTCGCCATGCGCGTGCGTTCCCAGATGCTGATTGCCAATGCCTGGCACGCCCGCTCCGATGCGGCCTCCTCTTTAGTGGTGATGGTCGGCATTGGCGGCAATCTGCTGGGCTATACCTTCCTGGACCTGGTCGCGGCCGCGGTTGTGGGCATGATCATTGCGCACATGGGCGGAAAATTTGCCCTGTCTGCTCTGGCGGAATTGATCGACACCGGCTTGTCCAAAGAGGAAGTCGAGGCCATCCGCCAGACGCTGCTCTCCACCCCCGGCGTGCGCGGGCTGCACGAATTGCGCACGCGCAAGATGGCGGACAGCGCCCTGGTGGATGCACACATCGTCGTGGATTCCAAAATCAGCGTTTCCGAAGGGCATTACATTGCCGAAATGGCGCGCAAGGCCTTGCTGGGCAAGCATGAAGTGCTGGATGTGATGGTGCACATCGATCCGGAAGACGACGTGGCCAAGCCATCCCATGCCGCGCTGCCCAGTCGCGAAGAATTGCTCGGGCACCTCGAAAAACGCCTGGGCGCAGCGCTTCCCGGCAACTACCGGGCCGTGCTGCACTATCTGGACGGGCAGGTGGAGGCAGAGTTGTTCCTGGAAGCGGGCAAGGCCGGGAATGAGGAGATGATCGGCGCGTTGCGCGCCAAATGCGCTGAAATTTCCGCAGAAGACCCTTATTTTTGCGCGATACGCCTGCATAGTACGCATGCACAATAATGGTGCATTTCGGGGCTCAGATGCACCATGAAGGGGCGGTATTTTTTGTCGCTACGTTCCCCGGCTTATGGCAAAATGGCAAATTGCTGCTTTTTTCGGGCATGGCACGTCTTGTGCTAGATTCCCGGATGGAAAATATCCGCTACGGAATTCGTTTTACGGTATTTATTTGAAGAAGAGTCAGGTTTTTATTCAATTTTGAGGGAGAGAATCATGGCCAAATCGGCTGCCGATGTTTTGAAAATTGTGAAAGAAAACGAAGTCAAGTTCGTGGACTTTCGTTTTACCGATACCCGCGGCAAGGAACAGCATGTAGGCGTGCCGGTTTCCCATTTCGGCATGGACAAGTTTGAAGAAGGCCACGCTTTCGATGGCTCCTCCATCGCCGGCTGGAAGGGCATCCAGGCTTCCGACATGCTGCTGATGCCGGATCCCGATTCCGCTTACATCGACCCGTTCATGGATGAGACCACCTTGGTCATCTCCTGCGACGTGGTCGAGCCGTCCGACGGCAAGGGCTATGACCGTGACCCGCGCTCCATCGCAAAGCGCGCTGAAGCGTATCTGAAGGCTTCCGGCCTGGGCGACACCGCCTACTTCGGCCCCGAACCCGAATTCTTCATTTTCGACTCCGTGAACTGGCAGGTGGACATGTCCGGCTGCTTCTGCAAGGTGCATTCGGAAGAAGCCGCCTGGGCTTCCGCCGAGAAGTTCGATGGCGGCAACACTGGCCACCGTCCCACCGTCAAGGGTGGCTACTTCCCGGTTCCCCCCGTTGACAGCCTGAACGACATCCGCGCCGCCATGGTGCTGGCGCTGGAAGAGATCGGCATTCCGGTCGAAGTCCACCACCACGAAGTGGCGACCGCCGGACAGTGCGAAATCGGCACCCAATTCAGCACGCTGGTGAAGCGCGCCGACTGGACGCAGGCCCTGAAATACGTGGTGCATAACGTCGCGCACCAGTACGGCAAGACCGCAACCTTCATGCCCAAGCCCATCGTCGGCGACAACGGCTCCGGCATGCACGTGCACCAGTCCATCTGGAAGGACGGCAAGAACCTGTTTGCGTGCAACGGCTATGCCGGCCTGTCCGAGTTCGCGCTGTACTACATCGGCGGCATCATCAAGCATGCACGTGCGCTGAATGCCATCACCAACCCTGGCACCAACTCCTACAAGCGCCTGGTGCCCGGCTTTGAGGCACCGGTGAAGCTGGCCTACTCCGCGCGCAACCGTTCCGCCTCCATCCGCATCCCGTATGTGCAGAGCGACAAGGCGCGCCGCATCGAGACCCGCTTCCCGGATCCGACCGCCAACCCGTACATGTCCTTCGCCGCGCTGATGATGGCCGGCCTGGATGGCGTGCAGAACAAGATTCACCCCGGCGACCCCGCCGACAAGAACCTGTACGACCTGCCGCCGGAAGAAGACGCGAAGATCCCGACCGTCTGCTCCAGCCTGGATCAGGCGCTGGAATACCTGAACAAGGACCGCGAATTCCTGACCCGTGGCGGTGTGTTCTCCAATGACTTCATCGATGCCTACATCGAGCTGAAGATGGAGGAAGTCACACGCTTCCGCATGACGACTCACCCGGTCGAGTACGACATGTACTACAGCCTGTAATCCACAGGATGATGCAAAAGCAAACGGGGCCCAGCGGGCCCCGTTTGTTTTGGGCGATCTGTTGTGCTGATGAAATGCAATGGGAATTCGCCTATACTGTGCGCTCTACGATCTGGGGTCAGCCATGAAATTTCGATATTTGTTGCTGTTGCCATGCATGGTGTATGCGGGTTATGCACAAGCCGATATTTACAAGAAAGTGGATAAGGACGGGAACGTGACTTATTCCAACAAGCCGATCAAGGGCGGCAAAAAAATCGAGCTGCAGGAACTGCATACCATGGAGCCCTTCAAGGGGACCACGGCCGAGCAGGAACAGGTGGATAGGACCGTCCAGAAAAACCGTGACGCAGAACGCCGCAAAATACTGGAAGACGAGCTCGCGGCTGAACAAAAATTACTGGCCGAAGCGCGCCAAAACCTGCAGGATGCGCAGGATAATCCGCAAATTTCGCATTTCGGCGGTAAGACCTTCCGCAACGTGGCAGGACAGGAAGAGGCCATAAAAACCGCCCAGGAGCAGGTTGATCTGCACCAGAGGAATGTCGACGCGCTCAAGCAGGAACTTTCCCAATTCAAGTAATGCCCGGCGCACATGACGGGCATGCTTCCTGCTTAAGAATCCGTCATGACTGCCCTGCCCATCACAACTCTGGAACATCTTGCCACCGCCGTCATCCTGCTGGATGGCGAGGCGCGCATCGCCTATCTCAACCCGTCGGCAGAGGCCCTGTTCGGCCTGAGCAATAACAACCTGCTGGGGCACCCGCTACAGCAGGTATTCAGCCATACCGAACAACTGTCCACCGCATTGCAGCAGGCCGCAAGCAATGATGCCACCTATATCGAACACGACCTCATGCTGGGCCTGCCAGACCGCAAGCTGCACCTGCGTTGTGCAGTGACTCCGTTGAATACGGGGCAAGGCATGCTGCTGGAATTCCACACCATGGACCGGCCCCTGAAGCTGGCGCGGGAAGAGCAGATGCACGACCAGACCCAGGCCAGCCGCATGCTGCTGCGAAACCTGGCGCACGAGATCAAGAATCCGCTCGGCGGCATACGCGGCGCGGCGCAGCTGCTGGAGCAGGAGCTGGAAAAGCCGGCGCTCAGGGAATACACGCAGGTGGTGATCCAGGAAGCCGACCGTCTGCGCGCACTGACCGAAAAGCTGCTGACGCCGCGGCAGGCGGCCCAGGTCACAGCGCTCAACATACACGAGGTGCTGGAGCGCGTGCGCAGCGTGGTGCTGGCGGAAATGCCGGAAGGGCTGGAAATCCGGCGCGATTACGACACCAGCTTGCCCCAGCTGGAGGGCGACAAGGAGCAATTGATCCAGGCGATGCTCAATATCGTGCACAATGCGGCGCAGGCGATGCACGGGCAGGGCACCATCATTCTGCGCACTCGCATCGCGCGCCAGGTCACGCTGATGAAGAAGCGTCACCGTCTTGCCGTGATGGTGCAGATCATAGACAACGGCCCCGGGATACCGGAACATTTGCGCGACAAGATCTTTTATCCGCTGGTTTCCGGGCGTGCGGACGGCCACGGTCTGGGGCTGACGCTGGCACAGGACTATGTCAGCCAGCACCAGGGCAGCATTGAGTTCGAGAGCGAGCCGGGCCGCACCTGCTTTACCATTATGTTGCCATTACGGGAGAACCCATGACTGCACCGGTATGGATCATTGACGATGACCGTTCCATCCGCTGGGTGCTGGAGAAGGCGCTGGCGCGGGACAACATCGCATACAAGAGCTTTTCCAGCGCCGAAGAGGCGGAACGCGAGCTGGGGCGGGAGGCTCCGCAAGTGGTCATCTGCGACATACGCATGCCTGGCAGTTCGGGACTGGACTTGCTGCAGACCCTGCACGCAAAGAATCCCGGTCTCCCGGTCATCATCATGACCGCCTATTCCGATCTGGAAAGCGCAGTGTCGGCCTTCCAGGGCGGGGCGTTCGAATATCTTCCCAAGCCGTTCGATGTCAACCATGCGGTCGAGCTGATCCGCCGCGCGCTGGAACAGCGCAGCCGCAAGAGCGCGCAATCCGGGGAAATCCTGCCGGTGCCGGAAATGCTCGGCCAGGCACCGGCCATGCAGGAAGTGTTCCGCGCCATCGGCCGCCTGTCGCAGTCGCAGGTGACCGTTCTGATCAACGGCGAATCGGGCACCGGCAAGGAGTTGGTCGCCCACGCCCTGCATCGCCACAGCCCGCGCAAGGATGCGCCGTTCGTTGCCATCAATACGGCGGCCATACCGAAGGACCTGCTGGAATCGGAATTGTTCGGCCACGAGCGCGGCGCCTTCACCGGCGCCACTGCCACCCGGCGCGGGCGGTTCGAGCAGGCCGAGGGCGGCACGCTGTTTCTGGATGAAATCGGCGACATGCCCCCCGAACTGCAGACAAGATTGCTGCGCGTGTTGTCCGACGGCAATTATTACCGGGTGGGCGGCCACCAGCCGATCCGCGCCAACGTGCGCATCATCGCCGCCACCCACCAAAACCTGGAAGAACGCGTGAAGCAGGGGCTGTTCCGCGAAGATCTGTTCCACCGCCTGAATGTCATTCGCCTGCGCCTGCCGCCGCTGCGCGAGCGGCGCGAGGATATTCCGCTGCTGGCAAAATATTTCCTGCAGAAAAGCGCGCACGAACTCAACGTCGAGCAAAAAATCCTGGGGGAGCAGGCCATCAGGCACCTTTCCGAGCAGGATTTCCCCGGCAACGTCCGCCAACTGGAGAACCTGTGTCACTGGCTTACCGTGATGACCCCCACACGGCATATCGAGATTGCCGACCTGCCGCCGGAACTGCGCGGGGTCCCCGCCGAACAGGCGGGCGACTGGCGCGACCTGTTGCGCCAGCAGGCCGCGCTCGCACTGCGGCGTGGCGACCAGGGCATCCTCGACACACTGACCCGTCAGTTCGAGAGCACGCTCATTGCCGAGGCGCTCAAGCATACCAGCGGCAAGCGCATTGAAGCCGCCGCGCTGCTCGGCATGGGGCGCAACACCCTCACCCGCAAGATTCAGGAGCTGGGGCTGGAGGATAGCGGGGAATAATGCACTGGAACTAACCGGGCTCCATCTGGTCGTAGCAAGACCCGCTTATTATTCTGGATGGAGTATTACCCGATGCAAGTACGCCGGATTTTCAGTATCAGCCTGATTTTTACAGCCCTCCTGGCTGGTTGCGCAACCCCCGTCAGCACCAATATCCAACCCTCCGCGGCCAACGTCGCTAAATACAGCGACCTGAGCGACATCAATGTGGTCGCCGCCCTGGAAAAGAACGTCAAGGATGCCAAGGCTTCCGACATGCCTTTCCTGGCGCCCAACTACTACAAGGAAGCCGCGCAGGTTCTGAGCGAATGCCAAGGCCAGCTGGGCAACACGCCGCGCGACGTGCTGGTGAAAAATGCCGCCAGGGGCGATGCCATCCTGGAAAAAGGGCGTGCCGTGATGGCCATCGTGAAATACCGCTTTGCGCCGGAACTGGAGGTCAAGGCGCGGATCGACGCATTGAACACAGCCAAGCTTCTGCCCAAGGATTACGAAAATGTAACCCGCGACCTGTCGCGCATGATCGAAGGCGTGGAGCGCGAGCAGCCGGGCAATATAGACCGGGAGAAAGAAGCCCTGCTCAAGAGAATGCAGGACCTCGAAGTGCGCGCCGTGCAGGAAGGAGCACTGCATGAGGCCGAAGCCGTCAACGCAGCCAGCAAGAAAAACAACGCTGAAAAACAGGCGCCCGTGACCTTTGCCGAAGCACAGCGCATCTACCAGGAGGCACAGAAGCAGATCGCCGCCGCGCACCATGACGAAAAGCTGGTGCAGCGCCAGGGCGCACAGGCCCTGTTCGCCGCGCGCCATGCCCAGCAGGTCAATGAGCGCGTGGCTGCGCTGCAAAGCCAGCTTAACTTCTCCTCTTCCGGCGGCACGGGCGTGTCGCTTGCCGGTGCGGCGGGCGGCGGTGGTGGCGCGCTGGGCGTGTCGGTGGGTGGAGGTGGACAGGCTGGCGTCGAGAAAACCACGCTGGAGAAAATCGTGCTGCAGGAAGAAGACCGCCTGCTGGCCATTTCCACGGCGCTGGGGATGAGGGATCTGCGCGATCTGCCGCTGGACAAGCAAGTGGTAGAAATCAAGCGCACTGCGGGTGAAATGGCCGGCACATCCAAGGGGGCGGCAGTGCAGGAACTCGAAGCGCGCCTGAAGGCTGCGAACGACGCCACCCAGCAGGCCACGGCACAGCTTGCGGCCAAGGACAAGCAGTTGAAAGACCAGGCGGCGCTACTGGCCGACAAGGACGCTCAGATCGGCGCACTGGACGACAAGGTCAAAAAGCTCGAAGCAGGCCAAAAGCCGGCGGCAAAGCCCAAGGTAGCCAAACCCAAGGCAGTTCAACCCAAGAAACAGTAGCCGCGTTTTTAACGCTGCAGCAAAGTTGCGCCCTTCTTTACTTATGTCAGCGGGGCGTAATTTTTTTAACCACGGCACCGCCTATTTTCGCAGTGGAAGCATGCGGACGAGGGTGTTATCGCGCACGAAATAGTGGTGATACAAGGCCGCAACCGTGTGCAGGCCGATGAGGTAATACCCCAAGGTACCTATCGTCTCGTGGACTTCCTTGATTGCCTTTGCGGTGTCCTTGTTTTCGACGGTCAGTGCAGGCAGTTCCAGCCCGAAGAAAGGCACAGGCTTGCCGCTCGCGCTAAGCAGCAGCCAGCCGAGCAGCGGCATGGCTATCATCAGTCCGTAAAGCGCCACATGCAGCAGCTTGGAGGCCCATCGCTGGTATGCAGGAGGCATCGGCAGTATCTCCGGCGGGGGGCCGGAAAAGCGCGCCGCCAGGCGCAGCCACACCAGCAGAAAAATCAGTAACCCGAGCATGTTGTGCCAGGTCTTCAATGCCTCGCGCGGGTCGCTGCCCTTGGGGTAAATCTCGCGCAGCTCTATGCAGGCGTAGACGCCGATGAACAGCAACAACATCAGCCAGTGGAGGCCGATGGAGAGCGACCCATAGCGGCTTGCAGTATTCTTCCAGGACAAGGCACACCTCCTTCACAAGAAAAGGCGACGGGCTATCCAATTATGGGCGCAGGTGCACTAACGAGCAAGAAGAAAACGAATTTTGCGCTCAGGCGGGGCTCACAGCAACCTTGAAGATCACCTTTTTGATCTGGCCGCTGCCCAAAAGCGGCGCATGCGCATCCTCGGGGAAAAAGATGCAGAAATGATCGGGCGGCACCGCCACCCAGGAGGATGGCGCATCATGAAAAAAGCGGATGTCCTTCTCCATGCTGTGCTCGCCCACCGGATTGTGGCAATCCGCCAGCGGCTTCCAGCCCATGGCTTCATCGCCCTCCAGCACCAGCTGAATGTCGATGTACTTGCGGTGCGCCTCCAGGCGCGCCTGCTCGCGCGTCTTGGCTGCCACCTGCTCGACGATCACGATCAGGTCGTCGCCCAGGATGGGGTAGCGTCCCGGCGCCATGTGGTAAAGGTCGGTGTCGCGGATGTAGTCGAACGCGCGCTGAAACAGCGGGTGCAGGGCAGCGTATCGGGCGGATTGGGAGAGGGCAGAAAAGATCATGCTAAATAAACCTCGCTATCATTCCTTGTTCCAGCTCGCCCTGCAACGGGATGCGCACATGATGCCCGCTACCCGGGGCAACGGTGAGCGTTTCGCCTTCGAGGCTCTGCATCTCTTTCAACTCGACGATACGATTGCCGGATGGATGGATGATCTCCAGCCGGTCGCCCACACTGAAGCGATTCTTCACGTCGATCTCAGCCACGCCGTTCGCGCATGACACGATGTCGCCCACATATTGCTGGCGCGAGCTCTCCGAATGTCCGCGCAGGTAATTCTGCTGTTCGTGGGTGTGGTGGCGTTCGTAAAAACCGTCGGTATAGCCGCGGTTGGCCAGCGCATCGAGCGCGCCCAGCAAACTCAGGTTGAACGGACGGCCGGCAACGGCATCGTCTATGGCCTGGCGATAAACTTGTGCGGTACGCGCCACATAGTAAATCGACTTGGTGCGGCCCTCGACCTTCAGCGAATCCACGCCTATCTTCACCAGGCGTTCGACGTGCTCCACCGCACGCAGATCCTTCGAGTTCATGATGTAGGTGCCGTGCTCGTCCTCCATCACCGGCATCAGCTCTCCCGGATGATCCTTGCGCGAAATGACGTACACCCTGTCGGCCGCGGGGTGGCGCGGCTGGCTGCCGCAGTCGGATAGCGCGGATTCGCTCAGCGCCTTGTCGAAATCAAAATCGATTTTATGGATGTCGCCGGTGCCGTTCTCTTCCGCATTCTCCACCTTGTAATCCCAGCGGCACGAATTGGTGCAGGTGCCCTGGTTGGCATCGCGGTGGTTGAAGTAACCGGAGAGCAAACAGCGCCCGGAATAGGCGATGCACAGCGCGCCGTGCACGAAAACCTCCAGTTCGATGTCCGGGCATTGCTGGCGGATTTCCTCGATCTCGTCCAGCGACAGTTCGCGCGACAAAATCACGCGCGACAGGCCCAGCGACTTCCAGAATTTCGCCGCCGCATAGTTGACGGTGTTGGCCTGCACCGAAAGATGGATTTCCTGATCCGGCCAGCGCTCTCGCACCATGGCGATCAAACCGGGGTCGGCCATGATCAGCGCGTCGGGTTTCATCTCGATCACCGGCTGCATGTCCGCCATGTAGGTCTTCACCTTGGCGTTATGCGGCATCAGGTTGCTGGCGACGAACAGCTTTTTGCCCAGCGCGTGCGCCTCGCGTATGCCCTGCTCCAGGTGCTCCAGCCTGAATTCATTGTTGCGCGCGCGCAAGGAATAGCGCGGCTGACCGGCATACACCGCATCTGCGCCAAAGGCGTAGGCGGTGCGCATCTTTTCCAGGGTGCCCGCCGGCAACAATAGTTCAGGAGCACGCAACATCACTTGCCAAGCCGCTTCAGGATTTCGGTGGTGGCGCCCGCCTGGTTCAGGGTATAGAAATGCAGCGCAGGCACACCGCCTGCGAGTAGCTTTTCGCACAGCCTGGTGACCACATCCAGGCCAAAGGCCTGTACCGAGGCGCTGTCGTCGCCGAAGCTTTCCAGGTTCTTGCGCATCCAGCGTGGAATTTCCGCCCCGCAGGCATCGGAAAAGCGTGCCAATTGCGAGAATTTCACGATGGGCATGATGCCGGGCACGATGGGCAGGGTCACGCCGAGCTTGCGCACATCGTCGACGAAGCGGAAATAGGCGTCCGCATTGTAGAAGTATTGGGTGATGGCGGAATTGGCGCCAGCTTCCGCCTTGCGTTTGAAGTTGAGCAGGTCGTCGCGCGGCGATTTGGCCTGCGGATGGAATTCCGGATAGGCCGCCACCTCGATGCGGAAATGGTCGCCGGTTTCGGCGCGGATGAAGGCAACCAGCTCGTTGGCGTAATGAAATTCACCCGCACTGGCCATACCTGATGGCAGGTCGCCGCGCAAAGCCACGATGCGCCGGATGCCGAGCTGCTTGTAGGTGTTCAGGATGGCGCGGATGTTCTCGCGGGTGGAGCCGATGCAGGAAAGGTGCGGCGCAGCATTGTGCCCGTCATTCCTGAGCAGTTGCACGGCTTCCAGCGTGCGCTCGCGCGTGGAGCCGCCCGCGCCGAAGGTGACGGAAAAATATTCCGGGTTGAGCGCGGCGAGCTGGCGGCCAGTGGCCGCGAGCTTGGTCAATCCCTCCGGCGTTTGCGGCGGGAAGAATTCAAAACTGACCGTGGTCTTGTTGATCATGTTTCCTCACAATTTGTGCAGCTGCTGCCTGCAGCCCCCACGAGAAAAAGCTGTACAGGATGGAACCCGCCACGCCGTACCAGAAGCCGTCCACCACGAAGCCCTTGAGGATGGAGCCGATGAACCAGAACAGCAGTCCATTGAGCACGAAAATGAACAGCCCCAGTGTCAGCAGGGAAACAGGGAGGGTCAGCAGCAGCAGCACGGGCCGGATCAGCGTGTTGACGAAGCCCAGGAACAGCGCGGCGACCAGCGCGGCCTCGAAGCCATCGATATGGATGCCCGGCACGAAGTTGGCCACTGTCAACAGGGCCAGCGCGTTCAATATCCAGATCAGCAGCAGTCGCAGCATATATCGAATCCAATAGCGAAAAAGGGGCGGGTAGCCCGCCCCATCATACGCCCAACCGGCCGTTTAGTAACGGTAATGCCCGGCCTTGTACGGGCCTTGCTTGGGCACACCGATGTAGGCAGCCTGCTGGTCGGTAAGTTCCGTCAGCTGCGCGTTGAGCTTCTTCAGCTGCAGGCGCGCGACCTTCTCATCCAGGTGCTTGGGCAGGGTATAAACGCCTACTGGATAGTCCTTGGTGCGGGTGTACAGCTCGATCTGCGCAATGGTCTGGTTGGCGAAGGAAGAGCTCATCACGTAGGACGGATGCCCGGTCGCGCAGCCCAGGTTCACCAGGCGGCCCTTGGCCAGCAGGATGATGCGCTTGCCGTCCGGGAAAATGACGTGGTCGACCTGCGGCTTGATCTCTTCCCACTGGTACTTCTCGATGGAGGCGACGTCGATTTCGTTGTCGAAGTGGCCGATGTTGCATACGATGGCCTGGTCCTTCATCTTCTTCATGTGTTCATGGTTGATCACGTGGAAGTTGCCGGTGGCGGTCACGAAAATATCGGCCTTGTCGGCGGCATAGTCCATGGTTACCACGCGGTATCCCTCCATGGCAGCCTGCAGCGCGCAGATCGGGTCGATCTCGGTGACCCAAACCTGGGCGGACAGCGCGCGCAGCGCCTGGGCCGAGCCCTTGCCCACGTCGCCATAACCGGCCACCACGGCGATCTTGCCTGCCACCATCACGTCGGTCGCGCGCTTGATGCCGTCCACCAGCGATTCGCGGCAGCCGTACAGGTTGTCGAACTTGGACTTGGTGACGGAGTCGTTCACGTTGATTGCGGGGATCTTCAGGTCGCCGCGCTCGTGCATCTGGTACAGGCGGTGCACGCCGGTGGTGGTCTCTTCGGTCACGCCCTTGATCTGGGCGAGGCGTGTCGAGTACCAGCCCTTGTCGGTAGCCAGCTTGGCCTTGATCGCGGCAAACAGGATGCGCTCTTCCTCGGAGCCTGGGTTGCTCAGCACCGAAATGTCCTTCTCGGCGCGGCTTCCCAGGTGCAGCAGGAGGGTGGCGTCGCCGCCGTCGTCCAGGATCATGTTGGCCTGGCCGCTCTTGGCGTCGCCGGGCCATTCGAAGATGCGGTGGGTGTAGTCCCAGTATTCCTCAAGCGACTCGCCCTTCACTGCGAACACCGGCGTGCCCTCCGCGGCAATCGCGGCGGCGGCGTGGTCCTGCGTGGAGAAAATGTTGCACGAAGCCCAGCGTATCTGTGCGCCCAGCGCCTGCAGCGTTTCGATCAGTACGGCGGTCTGGATGGTCATGTGCAGCGAACCTGTGATGCGCGCCCCTTTCAAGGGCTGGCTCTTGGCGAACTCCTCGCGGATTGCCATCAGGCCGGGCATCTCGGTTTCGGCGATGCGGATTTCCTTGCGGCCCCAGTCGGCCAGTTTGATGTCGGCAATGACGTAGTCTTTGGCTGTCATGACAGTCTCCATTCATGTTAATGAATGGGCGCCGTTGAAACAGTAAAGACCACCTGCCAAGCCTGGCCGATACTATCGGTCGCAGCGCCCCTCGGCAGGGGAAAGATATTATAAGGCGGATTGGGCAGTGTTTGCCAAATCCGCCTGAAGTATTTTTACAACCCGGAAATGCCTAGAGTCCAGCGTCTGCGCGAAGCGCGGCAGCCTTGTCGGTGGATTCCCATTTAAACTCCGGCTCTTCGCGGCCAAAGTGGCCGTAAGCGGCGGTCTTCTGGTAGATCGGACGCAGCAGGTCGAGCATTTGCACGATGCCCTTGGGGCGCAGGTCGAAATGCTTGCGCACCAGCGCCTCGATCTTCTCGTCGGAAATCTTGCCCGTGCCGTAAGTGGTCACCATCACGCTGGTGGGCTTGGCCACGCCGATCGCGTAGGAAACCTGGATCAGGCACTTGTCGGCCAGGCCCGCGGCGACGATGTTTTTCGCCACATAACGTCCGGCATAGGCAGCGGAGCGGTCCACCTTGGAAGGATCCTTGCCGGAGAATGCGCCGCCGCCGTGCGGGGCTGCGCCGCCGTAGGTATCCACAATGATCTTGCGCCCGGTCAGGCCGCAGTCACCCTGCGGGCCGCCGACAACGAAGCGCCCGGTGGGATTGACCAGGTACTTGATCTCGCCCTTGACCAGCTCCTTGGGCAGCACCGGCTTGATGATTTCCTCGATGGCCGCTTCGCGGATCTGCTCCAGCGTCATTTCCGGAGCGTGCTGGGTGGAAAGCACCACGGTGTCGATGGCATAAGGCTTGCCGTCCACATATTTAACCGTCACCTGCGATTTCGCATCCGGGCGCAGCCAGGGCAGGCGCCCGTCATGGCGCAACTGCGCCTGGCGTTCTACGATGCGGTGGGACAGGTAAATGGGCAGCGGCATGAGGGTGTCGGTCTCGCGGCAGGCATAGCCGAACATCAGGCCCTGGTCGCCCGCGCCCTGATCCAGCGTGTCGTCATAAGCCTTGTTTACGCCCTGGGCGATGTCCGGGCTTTGCTTGTCGTAGGCGACCAGCACCGCACAGCCTTTGTAATCGATGCCGTATTCGGTGTTGTCGTAGCCGATGCGCTTGATGGTGTCGCGTGCCACCTGGATGTAGTCGACATTGGCGGCAGTCGTGATCTCGCCGGCCAACACGACCAGGCCGGTATTGCACAGTGTCTCGGCAGCGATGCGCGAATGCTTGTCCTGCGCTAAAATGGCGTCAACGATGGCATCGGAAATTTGGTCTGCAACCTTGTCCGGGTGGCCTTCGGATACGGATTCGGAAGTAAACAGGAACTCGCTCATGGCGCTCCAATATTCAGTGGTTAAAAAGTCGAGGGCGCGCATTATACCAAAAACCCACCCTTGTCACGCCAAATGAAGGCTACCCTTGTTGCGTGGCTGTTTGACCTCGCCGCCCGCTTGCCTTTGCGCCTGCTGCACTGGATGGGCGCGCTCCTGGGCAGGCTGATGTACTTGCTGGACAGGCGATACGCGGCACGCCTGCGCGAAAACCTGGGGCACGCCTGCGCAGGCATGCCGGAAAGCAGCTGCAAGCACATACTGTCCGAAAACATCAACGAGATGGGCAAGAGCATTTGTGAACTGCCCTGGGTGTGGCGCCGCCCTCTCAACCAAGTATTGGGCAAGGTGCAGGCCTGCCATGGCCTGGAGCATCTGGAAGCAGCCAGGCAGCATGGCCGCGGCATCATCTATCTGACACCGCATCTGGGATGCTTCGAGATCGTAGCGCTGTATCTGGCCGCACAAATGCCCATGACCATCATGTACCGGCCGCCCAGGCTGCCATGGCTCGACGAAGTCATGCGCAGCGGGCGCATGCGCGGCCAGACCACGCTGGCACGCACCGACATCAGCGGCGTGCGCGCCATGTTCAAGGCGCTGAAGCGCGGAGAAGCCATCGGCCTGTTGCCCGACCAGGCACCGGGTAGTGGCGAAGGCGAGTGGGCGCCGTTCTTTGGCCGTCCTGCCTACACCATGACGCTGGTGGGGCGTCTGGCAGAGTCCAGCGGAGCAACCATCCTGCTGTCCTATGGAGAAAGGCTGCCGCATGGAGCAGGCTACGCGCTGCACTTCACGCCGCTTGAGTTCGGCAAGGACGAGCCCATCACCCGGCAATTGAATGCAGAGCTGGAAAAAATCATCCGCGCCTGCCCTGAACAATATTTGTGGAGCTATAACCGCTACAAGATTCCCGCCGGAGCGAACCCGCCAGAAGAGGAAAAGGAAGTTTCTGCATGATACGTATCGCTGTATTTCTGCTGTGGCTGCTGCACTTTCTGCCGTTTCGCGCGCTGGTGGCGCTGGGCAACGTGGTCGGCTGGCTGGGCTATAAGCTGGGGCGCGAGCGCCGCCGCGTCGCTGACATCAATCTCAAGCTGTGCTTCCCGCAGATGGGCGAAAAGGAGCGCGAGGCGCTGGTGCGCCGCCATTTCCTGATGTTCGGGCGCGGCCTGGTCGAGCGCGTCATCATCTGGTGGTCCAGCGCTGCGCGTATCAACAGCTTGATCCGCGTGGAAGGCGTGGAGCATTTCGAGGCGATCAAGGGCAAACCGGCCATCCTGCTGGTGCCGCATTTCGTCGGGATGGACGTGGGCGGGCAGTGGATTGCCCAGCGCGTCAACACCGTGTGCATGTACGCCAAACAGAAGAACCCGTACATCAACGACCTCGTGCTGGCCAAGCGCTGCCGCTTCGGCCAGCAGCGCCTGTATTCGCGGCAGGAGGGCTTGCGCCCCATCATCAAGGGCATGCGCGAAAACATGCCGCTGATTTACCCGCCGGATCAGGATCAGGGGGTAAGGGACGGCGCGTTCATCCCGTTCTTCGGCGTCCCGGCCGCGACCATGACCTCAGTCCCGCGCATCGCGCAGATGACCGGTGCCCAGGTGGTGCCCGCGATCACCAGGATGTTGCCGGGCGGCGAGGGCTATGTTTTGACATTTTATCCTGCATGGGAAAACTACCCGAGCGGGGACGACACCGCCGATGCGCGGCGCATGAACGAGTTCATCGAGCAGCGCGTGCTGGAAATGCCGGAACAGTATTTCTGGGTGCATAAGAGATTCAAGACCCGGCCCGAGGGCGAAAAAAAATTCTATTGAGGCTGCTGTGCTTGGCATAACTTTGTTGCTTGGAGGCTCAAAATGCTCATTTACTACGGTGTAAACCGCGTCTTCGACACGTTACTGATGAACCGACTAGCCATTCGACTAGGCGCGCAAACAACGTGCGCCAAGTCGCTGGTTATGGCGCAGCCAGCCGCTTGCGGGAGCAGACGCAAGCCGCACTTCCCGCACCTGCGGGTTGCACCCCGCCGTGCCAGTGCGGCGGCTTTTTCGCCTCCTCGCGCCGCGTTCTGCCTGCGCTCGACGCCTCAATAAAATTTTTGGGAGATAGAACGTGCGTTATGGCGATCTGCGCGATTTCATCGCACAACTGGAAAAGCTCGGTGAATTGAAGCGCGTCAGCGCGCCGGTTTCTCCGCATCTCGAGATGACGGAGATCTGCGACCGCGTGTTGCGCGCGCAGGGTCCGGCGGTGCTGTTCGAAAAACCGGCCGGGTACGACATGCCGGTGCTGGCCAACCTGTTCGGCACGCCGCGTCGTGTGGCGCTGGGCATGGGCGAGGAATCCACCGCCGCTTTGCGCGAAGTGGGCAAGCTGCTGGCCTTTCTCAAGGAGCCGGAGCCGCCCAGGGGCCTGAAGGATGCCTGGGAGAAATGGCCGGTGCTGAAGCAAGTACTTACCATGTCGCCCAAGCTCGTATCGAGTGCTCCCTGCCAGGAAATAGTCTGGGAAGGCAAGGATGTTGATCTTGCGAAATTGCCCATCCAGCATTGCTGGCCGGGCGATGTAGCGCCCTTGATCACCTGGGGCCTGGTAGTGACCCGGGGGCCGAACAAGCCGCGCCAGAACCTCGGCATCTACCGCCAGCAGGTGATAGGCCCCAACAAGACCATCATGCGCTGGCTGGCGCACCGCGGCGGAGCGCTGGATTACCGCGACCACTGCGAAAAAAATCCGGGGCAGCCGTTTCCGGTTGCGGTGGTGATAGGCGCCGATCCGGCGACCATACTGGGCGCGGTGACGCCGGTGCCGGATTCCTTGAGCGAATACCAGTTTGCCGGCTTGCTCAGGGGCGCGAAGACCGAACTGGTGCAATGCCTGGGCAGCGACTTGCAGGTGCCGGCGTCTGGCGAGATCGTGCTGGAGGGAGTCATTCATCCCGGCGAGGTTGCGCTGGAAGGGCCGTATGGCGATCACACCGGCTATTACAACGAGCAGGACAAGTTTCCCGTATTTACCATAGAGCGTATCACCCTGCGCCGCAACGCCATCTATCATTCCACCTACACCGGCAAGCCGCCAGACGAGCCCGCGATGCTGGGCGTGGCGCTGAACGAAGTGTTCGTGCCACTGCTGCAAAAGCAGTTTCCCGAGATCGCGGATTTTTATCTGCCGCCGGAGGGATGCAGCTACCGCCTGGCGGTGGTCAGCATCAGGAAGCAGTATCCCGGGCACGCCAAGCGCGTGATGTTCGGCATCTGGTCTTACCTAAGGCAGTTCATGTACACCAAGTTCATCGTCGTGGTGGATGACGACATCGACATCCGCAACTGGCAGGAAGTGATCTGGGCGATCACCACGCGCGTCGACCCGGTGCGCGACACGCTGCTGGTGGAGAATACCCCGATAGACTACCTCGATTTTGCCAGCCCGGTGTCCGGTCTGGGCGGCAAGATGGGGCTGGATGCCACCAACAAGTGGCCGGGAGAGACGCAGCGCGAATGGGGCACGCCCATCGTCATGGATGCGGCGGTGAGAGCGAAGGTGGATGCGATGTGGGGCGAACTGGGTTTGTAACCCACGCAATAAAAAGCCGGGCGAACCCGGCTTTTTGCTCAGCACAATTTCTTCAAACTTAGAAGCTGAACACGGCGCCCACGGTGAAGGTGGACAGGCCGACAGAAACCGGCTTGTTCGTGAAAATCGTGCCGGCAGGAAATTCTACCTTGCCGAAGTTCTCATACTGCACGCGCAGCCCAAACTGTTGGCTGAAATTGTATTGCCCGCCCAGACCGAACATCACATTGCCCTTGGATGCGCTGGCAGGAACGAAGAAATTCGAGGTGTAATCGATCTTGGTGCTGGCGAGCCCCAGCTTGCCGAACAGGTCGAACTGGCTGCTTAGCGGGAGCGAGCCGACGGCAGCAACATAAAACGCGGATGATTTCAGGGTCTCGGTGATAAAACCGGAATTGATCGTCGAATCGCCAATTCCAGCCAAGCCCACTTCCACGCCCACATTCTGGTCGAAATGGTAGCCGCCGCTGATGTGGAAAGAGCCGGGATTGGGGAAGGTAAGATTGCCGCCAGTTCCGCCAAAAGTCGCGCCGCTGAAGGTGGCTGAGCCCAGATCAATCGCGGCATAGCCGCCTGGGTTTGCGGCAAAAGCAGGAGCGGAAATTGCTGCCAAAAGCATGACACCAGTAACAAACTTCTTCATTATTATCCTTTGCGTGAATAGTTAACGATACGCGCGATTAATCACCGGGATGAGGAAGGGGAATCATTTCGCCACGTCCAGCCCAAATCTGTCAGCGCATGCCATACGTAAAAATACGTACTAAAGCATTTTATAACAAAAAAGTTCGGGATGTTCCTTGGTAGACCGTAGTCGTTTCGGGACGCAAGAAAAAAGCCGGGCTATGCCCGGCTTTTAGTATTACGGCAAAGGGTGGCGCTATTAGAAATAGTAAGCCGCACCGATGGTCAGGCCGCCGAAGTTGTTGTAGTTCAGGTCAGCAGCAACTTGCGGGGTAACCATGTACTTGACGCCGCCAGTGATATAGACGCCGCCGGTATTCGCGGCGGTAACGAAAGCACCACCACCGGCAGGGCCGGAGAACGTGGCGTTCAGGTGCATCAGGCCCAGACCGACATAGGGGCGGAATTTCTTGTCCAGTTTGAACGTAGAGCTCAAGTCATAGATGCCGGCCACGCCGATGCCGGTGTAGCTCCACTTGTAGGTTCCAAAGAACGGAAGCGAATAGCTCTGGGAATAATTCTTGTAAACTGCTTCGATGGAAACCGGGGCGCCGACGTTGGACGAAATGTCGAAATCGCCCTGAATGCCGATAACGCCATTCAGATCCAGGCCGTAGTTGACTTCAACGTTGCTGTTGCCTGCCGCAAAAGCAGGAGCGGAAATGGCTGCGGAAACGAGCAGCGCAGAAACGATCTTCTTCATTACAAATGCCTCCACTGAGTTATAAAAGGTACGCGCAACACCAACACGGCATACACCCGACATCCTAAAATCGAGTGGGCGCATCATAAACGATAGGCCCCTCCCTTGCAGCACTAATATGCTGCAGCCTAACCAATTGTTGTAGCTATACAACGAAGGGTTATATTGCATATCGATTCCGGGGGTTGAACAAAAAAGCCGGGACTAGCCCGGCATTTCGTGAAATTTGCGGC
>DATDDB010000055.1:0-18848 GCA_036524005.1 Gallionellaceae bacterium
ACTGGTCACGGTGGACTATCCGCTGGGCTATGTGCATGGCGTCAACGACGTGATGTCGGAAGAGGTAACCAAGGCGCTGTACGGGAAAAAGGCTGGAGATGTTATCGAAGTGCCTATCGACACTGCACAGCTATATGGCGAGCGGGACGAAGCGCTGGTGTTTACGGATCGTGTAGAGAATGTCCCGGAGGAGTATCGGGAAGTCGGCATGACCATCACCATGGAAAATGAGAAGGGCGAGACCAGAAATTTTATAGTCACCCGCTGCGATGACCAGACATTGACTGTCGACGGCAACAACCCGCTTTGCGGCAGAGAAGTCACCTTCATGCTTGAGGTTCTATCTGTACGCGATGCGACCCATGAGGAAATCGAACTGGGCGGAGCAGTCGGCGCCGATCCTGACATAAATGAAATACTCGATCGGGCGCTATGAATTTCTCGATCAATTACTTGATATACCCCGATAGCAGAGCCCTGGAGCGCGCAATAACAAGTTCTATCGGCGTGCTGAGCACGGAGGCGGCCGCGGCGGCGGCTCCGGACACCCAGATTCCTGTGGCGGACAATTTTCTATATACACGCGGGAATTATGAGCCGCACCGGTTCAGCTCCAGAATTTTTGAAAGCTTGCGCGAGGCGCTTGAGGCGTCGCTGTCGGACGCTTCCATTACTGGCACTCATGCACAAAAAGTAAGCCGCGCGCGGGAGCCGTTAGCCTGGGCTGAGGCACAGAGTAATCTTGGAAATATTCTTGCAGCGCTGGGGCAGCAGCGGAGAAATGCCGAACTGTTCGAGCGGGCCATACAATGTTTCAGCAATGCACTGGATGAGTTCAGGCAGGACAGCTCCCCATTGGAATGGGCCGCCTCGCAATTTAACCTGGGCACGGCTAACCAGGCACTGGGTCGCCTGCTTGAGGCCGCAAGGCCGTTGAAAATCGCTGTAGATGCTTATACCAATGCGCTGCTGGTCTGGACGCGGGACGAGTTCCCGGAAGAATGGATGCATACCATGCATCAACTGGGCGCCACTATGCATATGCACGGAAGACTGCTTAAGGGAAACAGGCAGTTTCAAAAGTCCGTTGTCGCCTATAAAAATGCCCTTGCCGTACTCGATGCGGACAATTACGCATTAGCGCTGACCGCCACACATAATAATCTGGCCGCCGTTTTGCACCATCTCGGCGAGTCGGAAGGAAATCCGGACCGTTTAAGGGAGGCCATAAGGTCCTACGAAAAGGCATTGACGGTCAGCATGGAGCAGCAATTGCCCATCCATTTGGCGGTCATCTGCCGGGTGAACAAAGCGACAGCGCAAAATGTTCTTGCCCGGCTAACCAACGATGCTGCGCTGGCGGAAGAAATTGCTGATGAATTTGAGGTGATTATGGAATGTTTTTCCCACGCGCTGCAGCCGCTCTGTCTAAAACATTGCGAGGAGCAGATGAACAATGCGCGTTCACAGCTAAAAGCGTCTAGTGACTGTTGCTGAGGGAATGGAAATCAGACCCGCCCGGAAAGGTTGTATTCCATGTCGATAAAGGAGCCGGTATCTGCCAGGAAGCGGATGGTTCGGGCGCCAAACCCGACTTCCGGGCGTGATGCGTCTTTATCAACTGATAAAGTCAGCGCCACGCCCAGCCTGGGGGACAGATTGTGGCTTTTACTGACCTCAACGATTTTCTCTTTAAGCGGTTCCAGCTGCTTTACGATACTGTCGGTTAAGGCAAATACATCCACCTCACCGGAAATGGTATCCGTAGATAACTCCCATGAACTGATGACGGGTTTATCCAGGCTGCTGTATGCGCCAGCCGCATTGACGGAGGTGGGCTCTATCCCAAGCAGGCGAGTAATGTCGTCGGGGTTGAAATGGTAACCCAGCAGTGCAAAGTAAGCCCGACCTTGATTGGATGCCAAGATGGTTTCCTTGTTAATTAAGATTCCGTGTTGGAATATAACGCATGTCGCCTGAAACATCACACAAAAAGAAAAGAGACCCCAATGATCCATGCCTGTTTTGCACGGATCCGCGTGGGGTATCAGCACAGCATGAACTTGCCTTCAGTGCTCGTGACTCCTATCCGGCGAGTCCGGGGCATACCCTGGTCATCCCGCGCCGGCATGTCGCCAGTTTCTTCGACCTGACGTCGGAAGAAGTGGCGGCCTGCATGGCGCTCATCAAAGAGGAAAAAAAGCACATCGACGAGGAGTTTCATCCGGATGGCTACAACATCGGCATCAATGTGGGAGCCGCGGCCGGGCAAAGCATCTTCCATGTCCACTTCCACCTCATTCCCCGCTACAAGGGGGATGTGGAGAATCCCCAGGGAGGAGTGCGGCATGTGACAAAGAGTGGACATTACACGCGCTAAAGAGGCGCCCAGTTGTATGTACTTTCTGTATTCTGCAATTTTAAGGAGGTGTAATCATGAGTGATGACAAGAAGCCCTTTATCCGCCCCAAGGTTCCGGATGGCCACGCATTCCACGTGACTACCCGTCAGAAAGAAATC
This sequence comes from Gallionellaceae bacterium, assembly GCA_036524005.1. Classification (GTDB taxonomy): domain Bacteria; phylum Pseudomonadota; class Gammaproteobacteria; order Burkholderiales; family Gallionellaceae; genus DATDDB01. The sequence continues at coordinate 2,521 of DATDDB010000055.1, forward strand.
GTGCCGGGGCAGTTTTTTGTAGGCTATGAAACCATCTGGGAACCGCACCAGAAAGAAGTTCCTTACACCACCCCAAAAACGCCCTGAAGCAAGTCGTCTTGCCCCCTAGGACGCGCTGGTGTCGCCTGCTGCTGTAAGCGGTCTGGCGACCCCAGCGGGCGTCCCAATTGCCACGTGCGGCATGCGCGTGCGCTCTTCGTGATCAGCCCGCTAATTCCATTCAGTTATAAGTAACTTACAATAAAGTATTTTACGGAATAAAGACCTTCCTTTACATTGTGCGGCATGGTGTTCAGGTCTGAACACGCTTTGTCGAACCGGGAACGAAAGGAAGGTGATCCATGGTCAATCTGGCCAATCTGTTGGGTATTCCCCAGGACGGGGGCATTGCAGAAGGATGGAAAACCCTGACGCTGGAGGAGGGGCAAGCCCCCCGGCAAGTCAGGCTGCCGGCAGGTCCTGCTCTGGTGCCGCTTGCAGTATGGAAGGCGCGGCGAACTGAATTGATACGCAGTGAAAATGAACACGGCTGGCCGCTGGGCGTGTGGCTGGGGAGAGATGAAAACATTCAATCCGTTGCACAGGATCTGGATGATTTCTCGCTGGTCGCCTTTGCCGTGGAGTCCATGCCGCGCGGGGAGCAAAACGAAATCATCCGCGGATTACGCGAAAAGTACGGCTATACCGGGGAGATTAGCTTCATCCGGCGCCCAGCACGACACAGCCAGAGCCTGGTCCAGCCTGAAACCGGGTTCGGGTTTGCAAAGACCGAGGGCATCGCAGCCTGAAATCGCCCGGGGGTTTACAAATCTCCCGGGGGCGTCTTGTAGCGGGCGGGGCAGCTACAGCCCTGATTCAATGCGCCTTGCGCATGGTTGCGTGCATGCGTATTTATCCATGCACTCAGTCCTTTATTTGGAAGGGAACGGGGTTTTGCGGTATCATTACGCCCCATGACCAAGTATATCTTCATAACAGGCGGGGTAGTCTCGTCCCTGGGGAAAGGCGTTGCCGCCGCATCGCTTGCGGCCATCCTGGAATCGCGCGGCCTCAAGGTGACAATGCTCAAGCTTGACCCCTACATCAACGTGGATCCGGGCACCATGAGCCCGTTCCAGCACGGCGAAGTGTTCGTCACCGAGGACGGCGCTGAGACCGACCTGGACCTTGGGCACTATGAGCGCTTCATTTCGGCCAAGATGCGCAAGGCCAACAACTTCACCACCGGCCAGATCTACGACAGCGTGATCCGCAAGGAACGGCGTGGCGAATACCTGGGCAAGACGGTGCAGGTAATTCCGCATATCACCAACGAAATTCAGGCCTTCATCGAGCGCGGCGCAGCCGCTTCGCACGACGGCAAGGCCGATGTGGCGATCGTGGAAATCGGCGGCACGGTGGGCGACATCGAGTCGCTGCCGTTCCTGGAAGCCGCACGCCAGATGGGCCTGCGCCTCTCCCGCAACCAGGTGGCCTATGTGCACCTAACCCTGGTGCCTTATATCGCCACGGCGGGCGAGCTGAAAACCAAGCCCACCCAGCACAGCGTGCAGAAACTGCGCGAAATCGGTATTTTCCCGACCGCCTTGATTTGCCGCGCCGACCGCCGCATACCCGACGACGAACGCGCCAAGATTTCCCTGTTCGCCAACGTGCGCGAAGAGGGCGTGATCTCGATGTGGGACGTGGACACCATCTACAAGATTCCGCAGCTGCTCAACGAACAAGGGTTGGACCGCATCATCTGCGAGGAGCTGGCGATCGAGGCCCCTCCCGCCGATTTGTCGGTATGGAAGAAGCTGGTCGCCGCCCAGGAACACCCGCAGCATCAGGTCACCATCGGCATGGTCGGCAAGTATGTGGACCTCACCGAATCCTACAAGTCGCTGATCGAGGCGCTGCGCCATGCCGGCATCCACACCTCGACCCGGGTCAATATCGAGTACCTCGATTCCGAGAATATCGAAGCTGCAGGAACCGCAAGCCTCGCGCATTTCGACGCGATCCTGGTGCCGGGCGGCTTTGGCAAGCGCGGCACGGAAGGCAAGATTGCCGCCATCCGCTATGCGCGCGAAAACAAGATTCCCTATCTGGGCATTTGCCTCGGCATGCAGCTGGCGGTGATCGAATACGCGCGCGATGTCGCGGGCATGAAAGACGCGAACAGTACCGAATTCGACCTGGAAAGCGAACATCCCGTGGTGGCGTTGATCACCGAATGGCTGGATCGCGACGGCAAAGTCGCCAAGCGCAGCGCGGATTCGGATCTGGGCGGCACCATGCGCCTGGGCTCGCAGCGCTGCCCGATCAAGGCCAATACGCTGGCGCAGCGCATCTATGGCAGCGACGTGAACGAGCGTCATCGCCACCGCTACGAAGTGAACAACCATTACGTTCCCGCGCTTGAAAAGGCGGGGCTGGTCATTTCCGCACGCACGCCTTCCGAAGACTTGCCGGAAATGATGGAGCTGCCGCAATCCATGCACCCGTGGTTTGTCGGCGTGCAGTTCCACCCCGAATTCACCTCCACGCCGCAGAACGGGCACCCCCTGTTCAAAGCTTATATCGAGGCAGCGCTTCAACATCACACGTCGGTTAACAAACGGAAGGTGGCAGCATGAAGCTATGTGGATTTGATGTGGCGCCCGGACACGGTGGCGCGAAGCGCACGGTGCGGGCAGGGCAGCCCCGACATCTAACTGGAGTTCTAGTATGAAGCTGTGCGGATTTGATGTCGGCCTGGATCACCCGCTGTTCCTGATCGCGGGCCCCTGCGTGATCGAATCGCGCGAAATGGCGCTGGACACTGCAGGCCAGTTGAAAGAGATTTGCCGCGAAGTCGGCGTGAATTTCATCTACAAATCCTCGTACGACAAGGCCAACCGCAGCTCGGGCAAATCCTTCCGCGGCCTGGGCATGGATCGCGGGCTGGACATCCTCGCCGACGTGAAAAAGCAGATCGGCGTGCCGGTGCTGACCGATGTGCACACCGAGGAGGAAATCGAGCCGGCGGCAACGGTGGTGGATGTGCTGCAAACCCCGGCATTCCTGTGCCGCCAGACCGATTTCATCCATGCGGTCGCGAAATGCGGCCGCCCGGTGAACATCAAGAAGGGCCAGTTCCTCTCGCCGTGGGACATGAAGAACGTGGTGGACAAGGCACGCGAGGCCAGCGGCTCCGCACACATCATGGTGTGCGAACGCGGCGCATCTTTCGGCTACAACAACCTGGTGTCGGACATGCGCTCGCTGGCGGTGATGCGCAACACCGGCTGCCCGGTGGTGTTCGATGGCACGCACTCGGTACAGTTGCCGGGCGGGCAGGGCACGGCCAGCGGCGGGCAGCGCGAGTTCGTGCCGGTACTGGCGCGCGCCGCGGTTGCCGTGGGCATCTCGGGACTGTTCATGGAGACGCACCCGAATCCGTCCAAAGCCCTGTCGGACGGGCCGAACGCCTTCCCGCTCGGGCATATGAAAGACTTGTTAAAAACCTTGATGGTGCTGGATACGGCCGTCAAGCAACAAGGTTTGATTGAAGAAAAAATTGACTTGAGAAACGTTTAAAAGAAAGACTAAGGAAAAAGATGAGTGCAATTGTTGATGTGATCGCCCGTGAGATTCTGGATTCGCGCGGCAACCCTACCGTTGAAGCGGACGTATTGCTGGAGTCCGGCGTCATGGGGCGCGCCGCCGTGCCGTCCGGCGCATCAACCGGAACCAAGGAAGCCGTGGAACTGCGCGATGGCGACAAGCAGCGCTACCTGGGCAAGGGCGTGTTGGAAGCGGTGGAAAACGTGAACACCGAGATCGCCGAAGCCATCATCGGCCTGGATGCTGCGGAACAAGCCTTCATCGACCAGACCATGATTGATCTGGACGGCACCGAGAACAAATCGCGCCTGGGCGCCAACGCCATCCTGGCGGTATCCATGGCCGTGGCCAAGGCGGCGGCGGAAGAAGCCGGCCTGCCACTGTACCGTTACCTGGGCGGTTCTGCGCGCATGGAAATGCCGGTGCCGATGATGAACATCATCAACGGCGGCGCACATGCCACCGGCGGCTCCGACCTGCAGGAATTCATGATCATCCCGGTGGGCGCGGAAAATTTCCGCGAGGCCCTGCGCTGCGGAGCCGAGGTATTCCACAACCTGAAGGCCATCCTGCACCATCGCGGCCTGGCTACCACCGTGGGTGATGAAGGCGGCTTTGCCCCGGCACTGGGTGCCAATGAAGGCGCGCTGAAAGTGATCGTGGAAGCCATCGAAAAGGCGGGTTATGTGCCAGGCACCGACGTGGCGATCGGCATCGACGCTGCTGCCTCCGAATTCTACAAGGACGGCAAGTATCACCTCGCTGCCGACAAGATGAAGCTGACCTCGGACCAGATGATAGACCTGTACGCCACCTGGGTGGACAAGTATCCGGTCATCACCCTGGAAGACGGCATGAGCGAGCACGACTGGGAAGGCTGGAAGAAGCTGACCGACCGCCTCGGCAAAAAGATCCAGCTGGTGGGCGACGACGTTTTCGTGACCAACACCAAGATCCTGCGCGAAGGCATCCGCCAGGGCATCGCCAACTCCATCCTGATCAAGGTCAACCAGATTGGCACCCTGACCGAAACGTTTGCCGCCATCGAGATGGCCAAGCGTGCGGGCTACACCGCGGTAATTTCGCACCGTTCCGGTGAGACCGAGGATTCCACCATCGCCGACATCGCCGTGGCGACCAACGCGCTGCAGATCAAGACCGGCTCGCTGTCGCGCTCCGACCGCATCGCGAAATACAACCAGCTGCTGCGCATCGAGGAAGACCTGGGCGACTGCGCCTCCTATCCGGGGCGGAATGCGTACTACCAGCTGAACCGGTAGCGCACTGCCATCCCGATGCGCTGGGTTCCTCTCACGCTGGCCGTCCTGATCCTGCTGTTGCAATATCCGCTGTGGTTCGGCAAGGGCGGCTGGTTCAGAGTGTGGGAACTCAGCCGTGAGGTCGAGGAACAGAAGCACGCCAACCAGCAGGCGCAGATGCGCAATGCAGTGATGGATGCGGAAGTGCGCGACCTCAAGCAGGGCAGCGATGCCATTGAGGAGCGCGCGCGCAGCGAACTGGGCATGATCAAGCGCGGCGAAGTGCTGTTCCAGGTGGATGATGCACGTGCTGCTTCCGCCCCCCTGCCGGTGGCAGCCCTGGCCGCACCGGCCTCCAGGCCGGCTTTATCCAGATCACCCGGCGCGCATAACCGGTGATAGCCGCGCGCATTCCACTATTCCTGCTGGCCGCAATCCTGGCGGCGCCCGTCCAGGCTGTAGAAAAGCCTGAGGCGGATGACCCCTTGCCCAACCGCATCCAGGGCGACATCGGCATGCTGGTGGACAAAGAGTTCAGTCCGATCAAGGGAGAGAAGGTGCGCATCCTGCCCGCACCCTTCGCCTATTTCGACTATGGACGCATGTTTGCCCGATTGGATACCTTCGGCGTCAAGACGCTGCCGCTCGGCTATGGCTATCTCGAAATTGCGGGCAGGGTGAAATTCGACGGTTACAATACCGCAGACAATGCGGCACTGCAGGGCATAGCGGGCCGCCAGAATTCCTTGCCCATCGGCCTGGGCACATTCCAGCTGACGCCGATAGGCGGGTTTTTCTTCTACGCGCTGCATGACATCAACCGCTCGCACGGCAACCTGTTCGAGGCCGACTATGTAGCCGAGGCCAAGCTGGGAGAGGCCACGCTCTATCCTGAAGTGGGTGTGGAATACTACAGCGGCCAATATACCCGCTACTACTACGGCATATCGCAAGCCGAGTCCGCGGCGAGCGGCTACGCGGCCTACAGCCCCGCAGCGGCAGCCGTGCCATTCCTCAGCTTGTGGCTGGAAGTTCCCGTGGCTAAAAGCTGGAATGCCGACTTCTACCTGCGGCGCAAATGGCTGGGCTCAGCCATCGCAAACAGCCCGCTGGTCGGCTCAGGTCATGCAGACGCCGGATTCATCGCACTGGTGCGTCATTTCGATTGATGGCCTGATTGGTGCGCAGTTGAACGCACCATCCTCACTCGATGTGCTTCCTTTTGAGCCACCGGAATTTCCTTTCAGTCAGCGCCGCTCTCCAATCAACCTTGGTAAATGCATAGATCAGCAGTAGCAATGCAACTTGCGTCACAATGAAATAGGCGCTCAGATATTCCCCGATGAAGTCTATATCAAGAACCTTGTTGGTTTCCTGCGCCAGCGCAATCCAAAAGAAGTAGCTCGCCAGTCGCCCGATGAAAAACGGAACCGCAACCAGCCTGATAGGCAATGTTGTCAGGCCGTAAGCGATAAAAAGATAGTTGGAAGGCAGCGGCGTGAAGGAGTAGGCAAGAAATGCCCATACGGTCTGGTTTTTCCGGCTCTCCAGCACATTCTTGAGCGCATCAATATTTTCTTTGCTGCTTTCGCTCATCAGTTTGTTACGAATAATGCGCTGGGAAAGCATGGCCAGTGTCATGCGCCCAAATGTGGCGGCAAATGCCCCCGTCACTGCCAGCGACAGAGGGTGTAGCTGTGGCTGGTTGAGCTCAATCAGGGAAAGGACAATCCATGTCGGCGGCGCGAATGCAGGAATGATGTTCAGGACATAAACTGTCGCAATGATTATTGCCAAGTGACTCATGCGAAAAGACGTAAGCGGGGACGTTATGAATTCAGATAGGGCGTTAGTTTAACGCCCGCATCGAATTCACACCGGCGCAAACGAATAGACAAGTAATTTAATCGGGTATATATTGGTCCCAGGCTTTTCCACCAGGATAGGCCTGATTTGTCATTTTGGCTCGAACAAGGAGGCTGAAAATGGACAAAGCCTATGTATCCGAATTTGCGCTCTTCATGGACCACTACCTGCATGATCATCCGGACGTGGCGCTAGACCAGCATTACGGCTGGGATCTGTTCTGGAAGGTGCAGGGGGATGCGCTCAGGGGCGACTGGTAATACTAGTTCGCCCGCGGCCCGGTCATATCCTCGGCCCGCACCCAGCGGTCGAAATCCTCCGCGTTGACATATCTCAGCGCGAGCGCGGCCTGTTTGAGCGTGCTGCCGTCCTTGTGCGCGCGCTTCGCGATCTCGGCAGCGCGGTCGTAGCCGATGTGCGGGGTCAGCGCGGTCACCAGCATCAGCGAGCGTTCCATCTGCTCCGCGATGCGCTCGCGGTTGGCCGTGATGCCGCGCACGCAATGTTCCTCGAAGCTCGTCATGCCGTCGGCCAGCAGCCGCACGCTCTGCATGAAGTTGTGGATGATCAGCGGCTTGAACACGTTCAATTCGAAATTGCCGGAAGCGCCGCCAAAGTTGATGGCGACGTCGTTGCCGAACACCTGGCAGCACAGCATGGTGAGCGCCTCGCATTGAGTCGGGTTGACCTTGCCCGGCATGATCGAACTGCCCGGCTCGTTTTCTGGGATGCTGATCTCGCCCAGGCCCGAGCGTGGGCCGGAGGCGAGCCAGCGCACGTCGTTGGCGATTTTCATCAGCGCCGCGGCCAGCGTTTTCAGCGTGCCATGCGCAGCCACCAGCTCATCGTTGGCCGCCAGTGCGGCGAATTTGTTGGTCGCGCTCCGGAACGGCAGGCCGTTGGCCTGAGCCAGTTCAGCCGCCACGCGGTCGCCGAATTCGGCATGGGTATTGAGTCCTGTGCCCACGGCGGTGCCGCCCACGGCGAGCTGGCAAAGCGGAGTGAGGGAGGCTGTAACCAGCGATTCCGCCAGGTCGAGTTGCGCGGCATAGCCGGAAAATTCCTGTCCCAGCGTCAGCGGCGTGGCGTCCTGCAGATGGGTGCGCCCGATCTTGACGATGGCGGCAAATTCCTCGGCCTTGCGGTCCAGCGCGCTGCGTAAAGTCCTCAGGGCGGGCAGCAGCTGGCTGACGATGCCGCTTACCGCCGCCACGTGCATGGCAGTGGGGAAGATGTCGTTGGAGGACTGGCCGAGGTTGACCTCATCGTTGGGGTGGACCCGTCGCTTTTCGCCGCGCTCGCCGCCCAGCAGTTCCGAGGCGCGGTTGGCCAGCACCTCGTTCAGGTTCATGTTGCTCTGCGTGCCGGAGCCGGTCTGCCATACGGAAAGCGGGAATTCCAGAGCATGTTTTCCGGCCAGGACTTCGTCGGCGGCCTGCATGACGGCGGCCGCCTTGTCATCGCTGAGCAAGCCCAGGTCGCGGTTGACCTCGGCGCAGGCGCGCTTCACGCGCGCCAGGGCCATGATCATCTCGTGCGGCATCTTTTCGCTGGAGATGTGGAAGTGCTCGATCGAGCGCTGGGTCTGCGCGCCCCACAGCCGTTCTGCGGGCACCTCGATATATCCGAACGAGTCTTTTTCTTTTCTGGTGGTCATTTGTTTTTCCTATGAGATAACTTTTGCCAATATGAATGCTGCTGCCGCCGCCGCACTGCCGATCGCCAGCGTGTGCAACGCGCCGCTCCATGGCGAGATGCCGGTAATGCGCCCCTTGGTGTAGCCGAACAGCGCCAGCGCAACCAGGGTGACGACGCAGGAGGCAAGCAGGGCATCGTGCACTTCGGCGAACAGGAAGTAGGGGGCGATCGGAATCAGCCCGCCCACGACATAGGCGGCGGCGATGGTTGCCGCGCTCCTCGTGGCGCGTCCCGGCTGGGGAGGCTCCAGGCCCAGCTCGAAGCGCATCATGAAGCGCACCCAGGCGCCGCGGTTCTTGCACATCGCCGCGACCGCGGGCGCCGATTGTTCCGGCGACACGCCGTATTCCTTGAACACCGCCACGACCTCTGCGGCTTCCTCTTCCGGGGTGGCCTTTACCTCCTGGCGTTCGCGCTGCAGCTCACGCACATAATGCTCCGCGTCGCCGCGCGCGGCAAGATAGCCGCCCAGCCCCATGGCCACAGAACCGGCTGCAATCTCGGCGATGCCCGCAGTGGTGATGAGCCGGCTGGATTCGATTGCGCTGGACAGCCCCGCCGCAAGCGCAAAAGGCACGGTCAGCCCGTCCGCCATGCCGATGACGATGTCGCGCACCGCATTCGATGCGCGGAAGTGATGTTCGGCATGCGGGATGCGGGCCATGTGGCTATTGCACGGTGGTCGGGTAATGATAGGTAATGAACTTCTCATCGCGCTTCCAACCGGCCGACTCGTAAAGCGCCTGGGCTTCACCGTTGGTGATTGCGGTCGCCAGGGTCAGGCGCACGGCACCCAGCCGTCTGGCATACTCGATTGCAGCCGACATGAGCTTGCTGGCGACCCCGTGCCTTCTGAAGTTCTCATGCACAAAGAGATCATTCAGGATAAACGTCCGTGCCAGCATTGCCGATGAAAAGCTCGGATAGAGTTGCGCGAAGCCGACCGCGGTCTCGCCTTCAAGCGCGATGAACAGGATGGATTCCCCGTGATTGCAGCGCTCCAGCAGGAACTGCCTGGCGGCATCAGGGTCGCTGGCAAAGCCGTAGAATTGGCGATACCCGTCGAAAAGCGGCACGAGTTTATCGATGTCGGCCAGGGCTGCCTGGCGCACTACGAAGGTTTTCAATTGCGATGCCTCCATATCGCAGGCCGGGGTACAAACAGAAACGAGGCGCTAGCCAGCCCGACCTGCGGAGCTAAATTACTTCGACACCAACTCCTTCAGCACATAAGGCAGGATGCCGCCATTGCGGTAGTAGTCCACCTCAATCGGCGTGTCTATACGGAGGAGGAGCGCTACATTCTGCTTGCTGCCGTCCGTGCGCGTGATGGTGAGGGTCACATCCTGCATCGGTTTCAGTTCCCCGGCGATGCCGCTGATGTCAAAGTTCTCCTCGCCGCTAAGGTTGAGCGCAGCGAGGTTGTCCGATCCCTTGAATTGCAGGGGCAGCACGCCCATGCCCACCAGGTTGCTGCGGTGGATGCGTTCGTAGGACTTGGCGATGACGGCCTTCACGCCCAGGAGTTGCGTGCCTTTCGCGGCCCAGTCGCGGCTGGAGCCGGTGCCATATTCCTCGCCCGCAAAGATCACGGTGGGCGTGCCGTCGGCGATGTGCTTCATCGCGGCATCGTAAATCGACATTTGTTCGCCCTGGTACAGCGTATAGCCGCCTTCCACGCGCGAGCCGTCCGCGTTGGGCTTTAACATCAGGTTCTTGATGCGCACGTTGGCGAAGGTGCCGCGCATCATCACTTCATGGTTGCCGCGCCGCGCGCCGTAGCTGTTGAAATCCTTCACCGCCACTGCCTTGCCTTGCAGGTATTTGCCGGCGGGGGTGGAAGGCTTGAAGCTGCCTGCTGGGCTGATGTGGTCGGTAGTGACCGAGTCGCCGAGCAGGGCCAGCGCCTTGGCGCCCCGAATATCGCCCGGCTTGGGTGCGGCCGCCTCGAAGAACGGCGGGCAGGCGATGTAGGTGGAATCGTCCCACTGGTAGCGGTTGCCGGTGGGCGCGGCAATCGCATTCCACAGCGGCAGGTCTTTTGTCAGGTCGCTGTACAGCCGCTGGTATACCTCGGGATCGGAAGCGTACTTCATCATCGTCTGCACTTCCGCGCTGTTCGGCCAGATGTCTTTCAGGTAGACGGGCTGGCCGTCGCGGCCTGTGCCCAGCGGCTCGGTGTCGAGATTGATGTTCACCTTGCCCGCGATGGCATAGGCCACCACCAGCGGGGGCGAGGCGAGGTAGTTGGCGCGGATGTTGGCATGCACGCGCGCCTCGAAGTTGCGGTTGCCGGAAAGCACGGCGGCGGCAACCAGGTCGTTTTTGACGATGGCATCTTCCAGCATCGCATCCAGCGGTCCGGAGTTGCCGATGCAGGTAGTGCAGCCGTAGGCGGCCAGGCTGAAGCCCAGCTGCGCCAACGGCTCAAGCAGGCCCGCCTTGCCGAGGTATTCCGTCACCACGCGCGATCCGGGGGCGAGCGAGGTCTTCACGTGCGGCTTGACGCGCAACCCCTTGGCCACGGCCTTCTTTGCCAGCAGCCCCGCGGCCAGCAGCACGCTGGGGTTGGAGGTGTTGGTGCAGGAGGTGATCGCCGCGATCAGCACATCGCCATGGCCGATCTCGACGGGGGGCAGCATTTCATCCTTGGTCTCACCGCGCACCGATGGAGTAGGGTGCTCGTCCGCCATCGTCATTTCGGTGCGCATTTTGGCGTCAGCCTGCGAACCTCCGCCGGAGACGGGGATGCATACGCCGTTGCTGCGGTCGGGCATGGCCGTGGTATAGCGCTTGCCCAGTTCGGCTACGGGCTTGTTGAAGCCATTCTCCGCCACGGGCTTGCTGAACAGGGTGTTGAACGTCTCCTTCATCGCCTTGAGCGGCACGCGATCCTGCGGGCGCTTGGGGCCCGCCAGCGAGGGTTCAATGCTGCTCAAATCCAGCTCCACCACGCTGCTGTAATCGATGCTGCCCGCCTGCGGGATGCCGAAGAGATTCTGCGCCTTGAAGTAGCTCTCGAAGGCGTCCACTTCTTCGGCGGTGCGGCCGGTGTTGCGCATGTAATCCACAGTCACGCCATCCACCGGGAAAAAGCCCATGGTCGCGCCGTATTCGGGCGCCATGTTGGCGATGGTGGCGCGGTCGGGCAGGGTGAGGGCGGCGGTGCCTTCGCCGAAGAATTCGACAAACTTGCCCACCACTTTCTGTTTGCGCAGCATTTCGGTGACGGTCAGCACCAGGTCGGTGGCGGTCACGCCTTCGCGCAGCTTGCCTTTCAGGTGCACGCCCACCACATCCGGGGTGAGGAAATACACCGGCTGGCCCAGCATGCCGGCTTCCGCCTCGATGCCGCCCACGCCCCAGCCCACCACGCCGATGCCGTTGATCATGGTGGTATGGCTGTCGGTGCCCACCAGCGTGTCGGGATACGTCACGCCGTCCTTTTGCAGCACGCCGCGCGCCAGGTACTCCAGGTTGACCTGGTGCACGATGCCGACGCCGGGCGGCACCACCTTGAAGGTATCGAACGCCTGCATGCCCCACTTCATGAAGCGGTAGCGTTCGCTGTTGCGGTCGAATTCCATCTCCATGTTCAGCTGCAGCGCATCGGGGCGGTTGTAGTAATCAACCTGCACCGAGTGGTCCACTACCAGGTTAACCGGAACCAGCGGCTCGATGATCTTGGGGTCCTTGCCCATTTTTGCCGCGGCATCGCGCATGGCGGCAAGGTCGGCCAAAAGCGGTACGCCGGTAAAATCCTGCAGCACGATGCGCGCCACCACGAAGGGAATTTCCTCGGTGCGTTCGGCCTTCGGCTGCCAGTTGGCCAGCTGCCGCACATGCTGCTCGGTCACCTTCTTGCCGTCGCAATTGCGCAGCACCGATTCCAGCACGATGCGGATAGAAACCGGCAGGCGCGAAATCTTTCCAACCCCGGCCTTTTCCAGCGCCGGCAGCGAATACAGCGTGCCCTGCTTGCCGTTGGCGAGATTGAAAGTTTGGCGGCTGTTGAAAAGATTATGCGGCATGGTTGTGGCTCCGGAAATGCATTATTAAATAGTTAGAGTGGAATTATAACGCGCCTGCGCAGCTGTGATGTTATCTAGCCAACAAAACAAGCGTGTTCAGCCCGGGTAACGCTAATCCCGCATGCACTGCATGGCTGCCTGGTTCAGGCTGGCTTCGTCCAGTGCCTCGGGCCGCAGCACCAGCGCCTCCTTGAGGCGCAGGAAATTCGCCGCGGTGGAGCGGCGATAAGCAGGGTCGTAATGGCGCGTCAGCAGGTCCTCCACCAGGGCTGCCCAGTTGCACTGTTCGGCCAGCGCTTTCCATTCCTCTATGACCTTGTGACCGTGCAGCTCCACCAGCGGCGCCAGCCGCTGCGCGAGCAGGTCGGGATCGCGCAGGAAATGCTCGTAATCTTCCATCAGCAGTTTCACGCGCGCGGGCAGGGGCGCATCGAGCAGGATGCACTCCGCGCCGCGCATGGCTTCGAGCAAGGCATCCGCCACGGCGACCGTGCCGATTTTCTTGCTTTCCGCCTCAACGAACACCGGGCGCTTGGCGTCGAAGCCGCGCAGCGCGTCCCACACCAGACTGTCGAACATTTTCTGCGCCGGTTGCGGCTCATTTGGCAGGTTGCCCAACAGTGAACCGCGGTGCCTGGCCAGTTGTTCCAGGTCCAGCACCTGCGCGCCCTGATCGTGCAGGACGCGCAGCAGGCGGCTCTTGCCGGAGCCGGTTGCACCGCACACCACGCGGAAGGTAAAGTTGGCGGGCAGGCGCTGCAATTCGTCCATGACATGGCGGCGATAGGCCTTGTAGCCGCCCGACAGCCGCGATGTCTGCCAGCCGATTTGTGCAAACACGATAGCCATTGCGCCGCTGCGCTGGCCACCGCGCCAGCAATAAACCAGTGGTTTCCAGCCCTTGGGCTTGTCCTTGAACAGCGTTTCCAGATGGTGGGCGATATTGCGCGAGATCAATGCAGAACCAAGCTTTTTGGCCTCGAAAGCCGACTCCTGCACATAGATCGTGCCGACCCGGGCACGTTCTTCGTTGCTCAGCACCGGCGCGTTGATTGCGCCGGGAATATGGTCTTCCGCATACTCGGCAGGCGAGCGCACGTCTATAATGTCGTCGTAGCCGGAGAGTTGTGCTACGGTTACGTCTTTTGCTACACGCATGAATTCAATGATGTCTGAAACTATAAAACTTACCCAATACTCCCACGGCGGCGGATGCGGCTGCAAGATTGCTCCCTCGGTGCTGGCCGATATGCTGGCCGCCATGCCTAGGCCGCCATCTTACCCGAACCTGATGGTCGGCACCGAAAACAGTGACGACGCCGCCGTTTACAAGCTCAACGAGTCGCAGGCCATCGTCGTCACCACCGACTTCTTCATGCCCATCGTGGACGACGCGCGCGACTTTGGCCGCATCGCTGCCACCAATGCGCTCTCCGACGTGTATGCGATGGGTGCCACGCCCATCCTGGCGCTGGCGGTGGTCGGCATGCCCGTGGACAAGCTGCCGCTCGCGACCATACAGGAAATCCTCGCCGGAGGTGCTTCGGTGTGCGATGCAGCAGGCATCCCGCTGGCAGGCGGCCATTCGATAGACACGCCCGAGCCTATTTACGGCCTGGCCGCGGTCGGCATCGTGCACCCCGACCACGTCAAGCGCAACGACCGCGCCCTGGCAGGCGATGTGCTCATCCTCGGCAAACCGCTGGGCGTGGGCATCCTCAGCGCTGCGCTGAAGAAGGGCAAACTGAATGGCGAAGGCTACCGCCAGATGCTGGACACCACCACCCAGCTCAACCGCGTAGGAATGCGCCTGGCCGCCATGCCCGACGTCCACGCCCTGACCGATGTCACCGGTTTCGCGCTGCTTGGACATTTGCTGGAAATCTGCCGTGGCTCGAAACTGGGCGCGCAGATCCGGTTCGACGATCTGCCCATTCTTTCTGTCGCTCGCGAACTGGCGCAGCAGGGCTATGCCACGGGCGCGGCGGACCGCAACTGGAAGAGCTATGGTGCGGAAGTGGATCTGCCGCAGGGCTTTCCCGAATGGCAGCGCAAGCTGCTGTGCGACCCGCAGACCAGCGGCGGATTGCTGGTGGCCTGCGCCCCGGCGGCGGCGGATGAAGTGCTGCGGGCGTTCCGGGCGGACGGGTTTGACGGGGCATGCATGGTCGGCAAAGTGGCTGCGGGCGCGGCGCGGGTGAGGGTGGGGTAACCCGGTGCGCTGAAGTGAGCATGCAAACCCCGGCTACACGCTTTCCCAGGGCCAAATACCGCTTTTGATGTATTCATCGGCGTTCCGGATTTCAATACAGTCTGGAATGAGTCGGGATGCATGCCTGATGCTTGCCGCCCCACAGGAGGTACCTCACCATGATAGACCATCTCGGCATCAACGTTAGCGACTATAAGCTCAGCAAGGCATTCTACGTGGCAGCCCTCTCTCCGCTCGGCTACAAGGTGCTTGCCGAATACGGCGACTCGGGTGGCTTGGGCGCGGAGGGCAAGGCGGATTTCTGGATCAGCGAGGGCAAGGCCAACAAGCCCCATGTCCACGTCGCTTTTCAGTGCGCCAGGCGCGCGCAGGTGGACAAGTTCTATGCGGCGGCGCTGAAGGCGGGCGGCAAGGACAACGGGCCGCCGGGAATCCGCGAGGATTACGCTCCCACCTACTATGCCGCGTTTGTGTACGACCCGGACGGGCACAACATCGAGGCGGTGTGCCACGCGCCCAAGTAGTAACTGGCCCGGGGCGGGCCTAAAACCCCTGCATCTATTCCATCGCCACCGCAGGCGCATCCCCAGCCGGTTTTTTCGGCGTGCGTATCAGCAGCAGCAGCGGCATCATGATGACGAAGTTGAGGGTGGCGAACCAGAAGCTGTCGATATAGGCGGCGTTTTGCGCCTGGTGGAACACCGCGCGCGCGGCAACGGCGATACCACGTTCATCCAGGCCGAGGTGCAGGGGTTGCAGGTAAGAGCTCAGCGCCTCGTTATACGGGTTGATGTAGCCGCGCAGGCTGGACCATTGCTGCTGGGTGCTGCGCGAGAGGTAGGTGGCAAGAATGGCGATGCCGAACGCTGAGCTGATGGAGCGGATCAGGCTGTAGATGCCCGCCGCTTCGGCGGCCACGGTCTTGGGCAGGGTGGTGAAGGCGATGGTGGAGATGGGGACGAAGATCAATCCCATGCCCATGCCTTGCAGCATCAGCGGAACGACCAGGTCGTGCGGCTCGATCTCGGCGGAGAAGCCCGTCATCAGGTAGTTGCCCGCGATGCTGCACAGCGTGCCGGCGAAGATAAAGTTGCGCGGCTGGATCTTGCCGGAAAATTTCCCCACGAACATCATCACTAAAAACGAGGCCAGCCCGCGCGGCGCCATGTACAGCCCGGCCTCGAAGGTGGGATACCCCAGGAAATTCTGCATATACAACGATTGCAGCACCATGCCGCCGAAGAAACCGACGCTGGTGGCGGTGATCACCAGGCTGGCGACGAGAAAATTCGTGTCCTTGAAGATGCGCAGGTCGAACAGCGGGTGGTGTTCCCCGGTGAGCGAATAGACGATAAAAAAGATGAAGGAAAGCACGCAGATGATGGCCGCCACGACCAGCATTTGCGAACTGAACCAGTCGTCCTGGTTGCCGCGGTCCAGCACCAGTTGCAGCGCGCCGATGGCTAGCGCGAGCGAGGCGAATCCGTACCAATCCATGCGCCTATCCTTGGTAGGCGTTTCCAGTACATGGCGCGCCGCAAGCACGAAGGAGAAAATGCCGACCGGCAGGTTGATGTAGAACGTCCAGCGCCAGCTGATTTGCTCGGTGAGCCAGCCGCCCAGGGTGGGGCCCATCACCGGCGCGACCATCACGCCCATCGCCCAGATCGC
>DATDDB010000056.1:0-6442 GCA_036524005.1 Gallionellaceae bacterium
CGCCAGGGTAATTTGCATCCTTCGTGCCGGAACGAACAATGTTCTTGTATACCTCATTCAGCTCCCGGTCGAGCTCGGCAAACTGTTCCTGTGTGTAAGCGGGAAACTGGTTATTTTCCGCCTGCCCAATGTCATCCAGGAAATGTTCGCCTTCCTCCATTCTGGCATCCGCCACAAAGGCCACCCTGCCGCTTCCGGCGCCAGAATACTCATCAATCTCATCTCCGTGCCCGGATGAAAAGCCGCCCGCAGCATGGCTGAGTTGCTCGAATGACGCTTTTTGAGCGGGCGTCAACTGGCGGCCAAATTCAGTCAACCTTTGCTCCCGCTGGCTGTGCCTTTCCATCTCCCTTATTCCGGAACAGCGGTTGACGGCCGGGGTTATACCAGCATAGTCGCAAACATCGAAGGGCTTGGACATACTTCCTGACGCAGACCGCACATCTTCAAGTGCGGTGACCAGATAAGCCGGATCGACAAACATATTATTGCCGACACAAGCATACTTGATGGCCAAATCAAGATTCTGCTTCACGCCATAGCCATTGGCATACAGCATCATCAGGTAGGTATTGTTGTTGGTTAATATGGCGCATGCCCGCACCTTTTCCCAATCGGCCTTGGTTGCTCCAGTTCTACTCTTTGCGTCGTAATAGATTGTTTCGGCATTGCACCCGACCACAGAGTCCAGCAACGCTTTGGATGGCATATCCTCCTTGGGCGGCTGGAGTCCTTTCACACTCTGGCATTCCTTCTGCAAATCAATACGCTCAGGTAAAACAGCACCTGGCGGCAGCGCATCCGCCGCATACAGTTTTGCTCCGATGGCAAGCCCTGCCAAAAGCAGTAAAGTTCTTTTCATTGCACGCCCGTCCTGTCTACCATATCCTTCAGGTCTTCCAGCTGCTTGATGCGCCGCTCGGTAAGCATGACCTTCCATGCGTGCGCCGGAACAGCGGGATAGCGCACCTTGCCGAAAGCCACCCAGGCATCGCGGTACTTCAGCCATGCACGCTGCGCCTCCTTGATGCCTTCAGGAGTGATGCCGGTGGAAATTTCATACGGCTGCTTATCTTCCGGCCCGGGATGCATGATGGCCAGGTAAGCCTTGTTCAACTTATTGTCCAGCTCAGCAAAATCCGCCTGGCTATAGGATGGAAATTCACCCTTCTCGCCGCGCTCGACGTCCTGCACAAAGTCGCTTTTTACTTTCTCGTATATACCATTAATGAACTCAGCCCTGCCGGTACCGACCTGGTCTGCTTCGTTGCGCGAACTGGTTTGTGCAAAATCCTCTGCCGCCTGACGCAATTTGGCAAATGCAGTTTTGTGCGCCTTACTCCAACTGCGACTGATGTCATCCAAGGAGCGCATGCGCTCCAACTCCCGCTTACGCCATTCCTCAGCATCGGCAAATTTGAGGGCTAGTCCTGATGTGGCGTAATAGCTGAGCTCAATCGGCTTATCAGGTTTTACGCCCGTCACACTCAATTCAGCCAGGTCGTAGATCAGATCATCCACTGCATAATCGGACTGAATTGCCCCCAGTTTGCACGCATAATTGATCGCCAGGTCATAGTTGACCTTTACCCCATAACCGTTGGCGTAAAGCATCATCACTACGGCATTGGCATTTGTGACAATTGCGCAGGCGCGCACCCTGTCCCAATTGCCTTGCTTAGCATTCGAATCTCCTTGCGCGGCAAAGTAAAGCTGGTCCGCGCTGCAGCCCTGAACCGAGTCCAGCACAACTCTGGAAGGCATGTCTTCCTTCGGCAGCTGTAGATTCTTAACGCGTTGGCATTCCTGCTGCCAGTCAAAATCTTCAGCAGGTGCCACGTCGGCGGCATAAAGGCTGCAACTGAACAACACCCCAACCGAAAACAGCAGTGCGATAGGCAAAGTTTTATGCATGGCGCATTACCGGTGTGATAAATGCGGCTACCTTACCAGAAACCGGCAAACCGCCAAAGCACCCCTACCCCTTCCTTCCCCTCACCCTCCTATACTCCGCCACCACGGAAGCGCGCCGTTCGAAATTCGCCAGTTTGTAGACATAGCGTTTGCTGACTTCGAATTTTTCGGCGATCTCGGCGGCGGGCATGCCTTCCTCTTTGAGCTGGCGCACCAGGTCGATTTCGTGGTCGGTTAACTTGGCCATGCCGTGGGTTTCACCGATGCGTTTGCCGTATTCGCCGATTTGCACAAATTGGGGTTTGGTCATTGTCGTTTCCTTTCTGGCTGTTGTTTTACTACTGCCTGTTATCCTGGTTACGTCATTCCCCGCGCAGGCTGGCATGGGAGAGGTGGGTGAGGATGTGGCCTTTGACGACGACGGTGCCGGTGGCGATGTGGCGCACTTCGCCGTGCTGCAGGTGCTGGGGCAGGCGCGCGCTCATGCGTTCGTAGCGGGCTTCGTTGGCGGCTTCGGTCTTTTTGATGCCGAGGCTTGAGGCGCGGAAGGCCAGGGCCTTGCGCGAGCAGCCGAGTTCCTTTGCCAGCGCGGCGTTGTCCTCGTTGGGGTAGCGGCTGCGCAGCAGGTCGATTTTTTCGTTGGTCCATTTCATTTGCGGTACTCCTTCTGTTTGTTCACATTTCACATTTCACATTCCCTCGGCATGGCCACGCATCCGCCCGCCTTGTTCACGTGGTTGCGCCTGATGTCCGGCGCGATACCAAAGCGCAGCCCGCGCTTGCCGCAGCCCATCACCAGGAATCCGGCGATTTCGCGCCAGGCGCGGTGGCGGCAGGACGGGCAGGGAGATAGGCGCGCGGCAGGGTTGGCCGCTCTCATCTGGCTGCGCCTGGCGGCTGCGCTTTTTTCCGCTCCTCGCCCTTGTGCGCCGGGGCGGCGGAGAGGCGCGCGCGGTATTCGGCCATGGCTTCTCCGGGCCTGGGTTGCAGCCCCAGCTCGCGCCCGCGGGCGAGGGTGGCGGCTTCGCTCGCCCACCAGGCGGGCTCGCCTGCCGTGCCGCGCTTTTTGTGCGCGGGAGGATCGAGCAGCTCTTCCATGATGGGGGCGAGATAATTGGCCGCGATGCTTCCCTTGGGCTTGCGCAGCCGCGCGATGGCCACGGCTTCCAGCGCCTGGGCCGCCGTGACGCCGCGCGCGGCCCAGCCCAGGCAGACCGGGTGCGCGCTGGTGATGGCCACGCCCTGCTCGCGCAGTTTGCAGGCAAGCTGCACAGGCAATGGCGTGGCGGCGCCGGGCGGCGCACCGGGCAATGCCGCGCCTTGCGGCTGGGCCTCATGTTCATGCCGGGCCTCATGCCCGTGTTGTGCTTCGTGCCCGTGTTGTGCTACGTGTCCGGGCGCGCCTCCGCTTGCGTCTTCGCATACGTCTACGCCTTCGCCTCCGCCTAAGTGTGCGGATGCGCTGCGCTTGCCGGGCAGATGCGCAGCAGGCGCGGCGCAGGGCGGCCCCGGCGGGGCGGGATATTTGCTGTGCTTGGCCCGCACTTGCTGGCGGAAATCCAGCAGCTCCAGGTAGCGTTTGCCGGAGACCTCATAGACACGGACAAGGCTGGCTTGCTCGACAGACGCGAGCAAACGTTCAATGTTGATGTCCCGAATGGAATCCAGCCGCAGCGGATAGAGCGCGGCGCGCAGCATGGCGGGGTGGGCCTGGAAGCGGCCGTAGTCATCCACCACCGACATCAGGCGGCGGTAAAACACCTCCGCTTCCCAGCTCAGGCAATTGACCTTTTCGCTGGTGAGTATGCCCTCGCGCAGGATGCGGTTTGGCATTACGCCCCCTCCCCTGCGCGCGGTGCGGGCGCCACCGGGATGCCTACCGGGCGAACCAGGATGCCGCTCACCCGGTCCTTGCGCCTGGGCCGCGCCTCCAGCTCGCAGCTGTCGTGCAGCAGCTCGAACACGCGCGCCGAGACCGTGCTCTTGTCCATCTCCAGGGCCTGCGCCAGCTCGCCTATGCTCCAGTCGCCCTGGCTATCGCGGATGAAGTTGAGCAGCAGCAGGCACTGGCCGCGCGCGCGTCCGCCGGCGCGCTGGGCCTGATAGGCATTTATGCTTGTCTGTAGCGCATTGGTCAGCATGTGAACCTCCTTTCATGTATATATGCATATATCTGGGCGCACCGCGCCCTCGCGGCTTTTTCCTCACATGGACGGGTGGCGCGATACCCGATACGGCCGCATTATGCAGATGTGCATTTCGCTTGTCAAGCACACATGCATATGCTAATGTGCGTAAATTAAGGGCACTTTATAAAGGGGTATGCCAGATGAATAGCACCTTGGGGCAGCGCATCAGGGCCAGGCGCAAAGAGCTGGGCCTGTCGCAGGAGAAGCTGGGCGAGCTGGCCGGGCTGGACCAGACCGTGATTTCCAAGCTGGAGCGCGGCGATGTGCAGGAGACCGCGCGCATCGCCGAGCTGGCCCATGCGCTGGGCTGCGATGCGCTATGGCTGGCCACCGGATCGGCCGCGGGCGGCAAGGAAGCGCGCGCCGCGCGCTACAAGCGCGAGCCGGTGCCCGAGGCGGCCATGCATGAAGTGAGCTTCCGCGGGCGCGTGCCACTGATCAGCTACGTGGCCGCGGGCAGCTGGAGCGACGCGGTGGACAACCTATCGCCGGGCGATGCCGAACAATGGATAGACACCACCGTGCCGGTGAAGCGCCACACCTACGCGCTGCGCGTGGAGGGCGACAGCATGGAGCCGCGCTTCCCCAACGGCGCCATCCTCATCGTGGAACCGGAGGCGGAGCCCGCGAACGGCAGCTTCGTCATCGTGCGCCAGAACGGCTCGGACGCCACCTTCAAGCAGCTCATCCACGACGGCGGCGTGTGGTACCTCAAGCCCGTGAACCCGCGCTACCCCATCATGCAGCTCGGGCCGGACGCCGTGCTGTGCGGCGTGGTGAAGCAGATGATCATGGATGTGGGGTGAGCGCGAGAGCATGCCATTTGCATAATCCGGTAGAACACATTATTTAGCGCGACATCTACCTTATAATGCGCATAGCTTAGATTGCTGTCCGGGGAGATCAATATCGATACCTTGATTTATTTTACGCTCGCCATGCTGCCCGGCTTGGCGCTGGCGCTGGTGGAATGGATAGACTGGAAGCGGCGCCCGACCACGCTTGGGGCGCCACCGCCCGGCCATCACCAGGGCACGCTCTTTTGCTTTGCCCTGTTCTCGTTCGCATACCTTGCGCTCAGCTGGCGGTTCAGCGGCATCGTCTCCGGCATTTTTGCCTGTATTGTTTTCCTGGTCTTCATGGATGCAATGACACTAAACTTGCTGGGCCACATGAACATATTCCGTCGCAAGGGCATAACCTGGTCGCGCAGACAGCAAATACGCGATGGCTTTGTGATGGCCAGCTTCCTGGTATTGCCCATCGTTTTGTTTATTGAGGCCGGACACAAGTAAACCCAGCCAATGCATTCGTCTTGACTATTTCCTTCCAGGCTCTTTGCTGCGGTCAGCATAATCAGCCCCCAGTAGCATGCCATCTATCTTTGACTGCAAGTTCTTGTCCGTGGCGTCCAGATTGCCTATCAACGCCATTGCCGTAACAAAATATTTTGCAACTTTTGGGATTTCATCGATTTTCGATATGCCCATTGATAAGGCGAATCTTCCAGTTGCCCTTCCGGTGCGCTCAGGGTCATCAACAGTATTCCAAAAACCTTGTTTTATACCTCTCCACGCTTCAGGTGCCGCTTTCACGATTGCGCGATTCACCGCATCCCTGACTTCGGGACTGGTGTAATACATCTTGAGTCCGTTATAGGCGGCCGCACCTCCCTTCTTGGTAGCATCAAGAAGCCCGTCCAACTGGGTGTGCGCTTTATTCTGCGCCTCCTCTCCATTAATTCCGGACAGGTTGCCCAGATAGTCCGCCGCATCCCTGGAGCCAGCCAAAGCGTCGTGCACCAGTGAATACATGCCCTTTGCACCGCTGATCCAGAATTTTCCTGCGTATTCGAGGGGCCCCATATCTGGGTGGGCATTCTGGTCATGCGCCATTCTCGTTATGCGGTCGAATTCATCCTCAGGTTTATGGCAGCTATCGCTTTCGGCTTTTGTCGGCATTAAACCGTCGTTATTTTTGTTGTTGTCCGCATACATTTTGCTCGCCATCTCTTCCGGCGACATGGGCTGCGCAGGCTTTGTTTCGGGGGCCGCGTCCGGCACGCCTGCGGCATCTACATCGGGGCTGTCTGGCGCAAAATCCTGCCGATCGCCTTGCGGGTAGAGGTGCCCGGCCATTTTGGTAAAGAGGGTGCGCCGCGCGGGGGTAGCCATGTTGTTCTCCTGACAATAAATGGCAGGATTGTTCAGCCTGTTTTTCGCATTAAGGGCACCCCTTGCCGATGCTGCGCAAAGTTTGCACAATAAAGCCAATCATTCCAAACGGAGGCTTGCCGTCATGTCGCCCATCGGCCTGTATTTCAGCGCGGGACTGGCGAT
>DATDDB010000057.1:0-8096 GCA_036524005.1 Gallionellaceae bacterium
GTGATGATTTCAATCATGCCGGCAATATTGCGGTCGGCGTCGGCCTTGGTGCTGCCGGTGTTTGCTGCCAGTGCTTCGATCAGTTCTTGACGGTTCATATTTAAAGGCTCCCAGTTGAAGTATTTTTGAAACGGAAGCGTATTGTTGTGGAAATCACGGATATTTGCAAGAATTGTTTTATGTGCGCAACGCCCATTCCTGTTGTATATTCCGAGACCCCGCCTCATCCGCTTCCGGATAATTTGGCGGCATATTAATCATCCCCGCGTATTCGACTGCCCCTCGAACCGCGCCAGATCCACCGTGGGCTGCGGCTGCCAGCCTGGCTTGCGATGTTCCGCCACGACATTGGTAAAAATCCCGCCGCGCACATAAAACTTGGCCGTCAGGCGCATGAATCTGGGATTGGTCACGGCTGCCAGGTCGTCGAGTATGCGGTTGGTCACGTCTTCGTGGAAATGCCCCTCGTTGCGGAACGACCAGATATAGAGCTTGAGGCTTTTCAGCTCGACACAGGTCTGATCGGGGATGTAGTCGAGGATCAGGGTGGCGAAATCCGGCTGCCCCGTCTTGGGGCACAGGCAGGTGAATTCCGGGATTTCCATGTGGATGTGGTAGTCGCGCCCCGGCTGGGGATTGGGAAAAGTTTCCAAAGTTTTAGAGGGTTGGGTCGTCATTTTGAGCCTTGTTGCGATTGGGTTAAAATAGCAAGATTATTATAAAACGTTTGCCGGGTTCAAATTGCGCCTTTCCCACATTAAACTCGCCGGGTTCAAATCTTTCGTTGATCCCACGCATATCGCGCTGCCCGGGCAACTGGTCGGCATCGTCGGCCCCAACGGCTGCGGCAAGTCCAATGTGATCGATGCCCTGCGCTGGGTGCTGGGCGAATCTCGTGCCGCCGCCTTGCGCGGCGAATCCATGCAGGACGTGATTTTCAACGGTTCGGACAAGCGCAAGCCGGTGGCGCGCGCCAGCGTCGAGCTGATTTTCGACAACAGCCTGGGCAAGGCCGCGGGGCAGTGGTCGAGCTATGCCGAAATCGCCATCAAGCGCGTTTTGCAGCGCGACGGCGAATCCAGCTATTACATCAACAACCAGCACGTGCGGCGCAAGGACATCACCGATATATTCCTCGGCACCGGGCTGGGGGCGCGCGCCTACGCGATTATCGAGCAGGGCATGATCTCGCGCATCATCGAGGCGAAGCCCGAGGAGTTGCGCGTGTTCCTGGAAGAGGCCGCCGGGGTCTCCAAATACCGCGACCGCCGGCGCGAGACCGAGCTGCGCATCAGCGACACGCGCGAAAACCTGCTGCGCGTGGACGACATCCGCCAGGAACTGGATAAACAGCTGACCCATCTGACCGAACAGGCCGAAGTGGCCAAGGCATACCGCGAACTGGAAGCCAAACGCGTCACCACGCAAAACATGCTGTGGCTGGTGAACAAACAGGACGCGGAGGCACGCCGTGCGCGTATTGCCAACCAGATAGAAAAGGCCAAGACCGAGCTGGAGGCCGAAACCGCGCGCCTGCGCGAAGTGGAAAGCCAGCTTGAAAGCACACGCAGCGGGCATTACCAGCTATCCGATGCGCTGCACGGCAAGCAGGGCGAACTGTATGCGATCAATGCCGAGATCGCGCGCCTGGAGCAGCATATTGCGCACCTGAACGACCAGCGCACCCGCTTGTCCCATCAGATCGCCAATGCCGACGCCCAGATCGACCAGCAGCGCAGGCAGCTGGAGGGGGTGCAGGGCCTGCTGGAACACTGGACGCGCCAGCAGCAGGAGGCAGCGGTGCGGGTGGAAGTGTGCGAGAGCCGCGCCGACAACGAGGCGCAGGGGCTGCCACAGGCCGAAGAGGCGGCGCGTGCCGCCCAGGAGCGCCATAACACGGTGCAGCGCGAGCAACTGGTGCAGCAGCAGCAGCTGCAATTGGCCGATACCCAGCGCGAACACGTGCTGCGCAATGTGCAGCAGCTGGATGGACGCCGCTCGCGCCTGTTGCTGGAGCAGGACAACCTGCCGCGTCCCGATACCCAGGCGCTGGCAGAGGCGCAGCAGCAGGCCACGGAGCTGGAAGAAGAACATCGCGCGCAGCAGGAAGAGCTGGCGCAATTGCAGGAACAATTGCCGGTTGCCGACGCGGCGCGGCGCGAGAAGCGCACAACCGCGCAGGAGCTGGAACGGCAACTGGCACAGATCGAGGCCAGGCTGGCCGCGCTCCAGCAATTGCAGGCGCAGGGCGATAACGACAAGAACCTCAAGCAATGGCTGGCAGACCACCAGCTGGACAAGCTGCCGCGCCTGTGGCAATCCATTCGCATCGAGGCCGGATGGGAAAATGCCCTGGAAGCAGTGCTGCGCGAGCGCCTCAATGCCATTTCCGTTCCGGACCTGAAGCAGTCCGCCTCCTGGAACGGCTTTCCTCCCGCCAAGCTGGCGGTGTTCGCACCGGATGGCGCGCGCGTGGCCGCGCAGCAGGACGGCGGTTTCACCCCACTGTCGAAATTTGTCACCTGCCAGGACGAGCGTGCCGCGCCGGTGGTGGCGGATTGGCTGGCCGGAGTTTATGCTGCGGATACGCTGGAACTGGCGCTGGAGCAGCGCGGACGCCTGCCCGCAGGCGCATGGCTCGTCACGCCGCAGGGGCACCTGACAGGCGCGCACAGCGTATTGTTCCATGCGCCGGACAGCCAGGTGCATGGCGTGTTGGCGCGCCAGCGCGAGATCGAGCAATTGCAGCAACAGGCCGCGCAGCAATCGGCGGCGCTGGAGCAGGGCAAGCAGCAGGCGGCCAAGGCCGAGGAAGACTACCATGCGATCGAGGGCCGCATCACCCCCTTGCGCAGCACAGGCAGTGAGATGCAGCAGCGCCAGCACGCGCTGCAGGTGCAGATCCTCAAGCTGAACCAGGCCAGCGAGCGCAGCAGCGAGCGCGCCGCGCAAATTTCCCAGGAATTGCAGGAATTGGCCGAACAGACCGCAGGCGAGCAGCGCCAGCAGGAGGAAATCACCGAACGCATGGCGATCCTGCGCGAGAAAATCGAATTGCAGGCGGCCGATGGCGAGCAGGTGCGGCAGCAGGCGGCGGAAGCGGAATCACGTTTGCGCGAGCAGCGCGAGCGCGCCCAGAAGGCGCAGCATGAATTGCAGGAAGCGCGCTTTTTCGCCAAGACCTGCTCGGAGAAAATCAGCGACCTGGAGCACAACCTCAAGCAAACCGGCGAAACGCTGGCGCAGCTGGAAAGTACCCTTGCCCAGAACCGCGAGGAACTGGGCAAGCTGGAAGACGCAGGCATCCAGCAGCAGCTGCAGCAGGCGCTGGAGCAGCGCCAGGGGCGAGAACAGGCGCTGGCCGAGGCGCGCAATACCCTGGAGCATGCCACCCTCAACCTGAACAAGCTGGAGCAGGAGCGCATGGCGTGCGAGCAAAAGCTCAATCCGCTGCGCGAGAAATCCGTCGAGCTGACGCTCAAGGAACAGGAGGCGCGCCTGCAATACGAACAATGGGCCGAGCATTTGCAGGGCGTGGACGAAGCGATTCTGCAGCCGCTGATGGAAGGCGCCAAGGCGGGCGGCCTGCAGAACGAGTTGAACCGGCTGGGCGCCGAGATCGAGGCGTTAGGCGCGGTGAACCTCGCGGCGCTGGAAGAATTGCAGGCGGCCCAGGAACGCAAGGCCTACCTGGATGCGCAATCGAAGGATTTGACCGAGGCGATGGCGACGCTGGAAGACGCCATCCGCCGCATCGACAAGGAATCGCGCGACTTGCTGATGGCGACCTACGACGAGGTGAACCGCCATCTGTCCGAAATGTTCCCCATCCTGTTCGGCGGCGGCGAGGCGCGCCTGGTGCTGACCGGCGAGGAAATCCTGGACAGCGGCGTGCAGGTGATGGCGCATCCGCCGGGCAAGAAAAACGCCTCCATCCACCTGCTATCCGGCGGTGAAAAGGCGCTCACCGCCATCGCGCTGGTGTTTTCGCTGTTCCAGCTCAATCCCGCGCCGTTCTGCCTGCTGGACGAAGTGGATGCGCCGCTGGACGACACCAACACCGAGCGTCTGGGCAAGCTGATCGAGAAAATGTCGCAGCACACCCAGTTTATCTTCATCAGCCACAACCGCATCACCATGGAACTGGCCAAGCAGCTGGTCGGCGTCACCATGCAGGAGCGCGGCGTGTCGCATGTGGTGGCGGTGGATATTGAATCCGCGATGCGGATGCGCGACGAAAACCCGGCGATGGCGGCGGCCTGATTACGGCCGGCCGCAGCGCCGGTTATTGCTGCTGTTGCGTGCTTAATTGCAGTTCTTGCTGACCGCTTCTTGAGCTTCGTTTATCCGTTGCTGGCGTGCGGCATCGTCCAGGTAAGTCGGTTCCCCTTTTTCGTCATAGGTCGCCACGCGCGGCGCGTTTTGCAGCGACTGCAGCTGGGAACGGGCTGACTCGCAATTTTTCAGCTTCAGATCAGCCATCTCCTTTTCCTGGGCGGCCTTTTGGACGGCCTCATCCCTGGCTTTCTGTTCCTTCTTCATTTCGGCGGCGCGCTCAAATATATTTTTGGGCGCGGCCGGGGCGGAAGCAGCCGCAGCGGGGGCGGAAGCGGCAGGCGCCGAGGAATCCGACTTGGAACGGATTTTTTCGACTTTGACGTTGGGGGGAGGAGGGCCATCCGTAATGTGCACGACGCCCTGGGAATCCACCCACTTGATCAGCCCTGCAAAAGTATTAAAACTTGCCAGGGTCAACAGGATTGCCACGCAATATTTCATTTCCATCTCCTTAAAATCAGGCTCCAGTTCACTCGCGGCTAACTATACAGTCAACCGCGGCCGTGGACAACCTGGCGACTGTCTCGGGGAAACCACACTTCCGGGCCCGGCCGTCAAAACATGCAATACTGACCAATCGGCGCAAAATGGCGGGCAGTGGATTGAAGCCGGCCCGGATAGTGTATAATGTTCGCTTTGCAGAGAGCGTCCACCATGCGTATTACCCAGAAAGCGCTGACCTTTGACGATGTCCTGCTGGTGCCGGCACATTCCAACGTCCTGCCGCGCGATGTCAGTCTGCGCACCCAGCTCACCCGCAACATCACCCTGAACATTCCCCTGTTGTCCGCCGCGATGGATACCGTGACCGAGTCGCGCCTGGCCATTGCCCTGGCACAGGAGGGCGGCATCGGCATCATGCACAAGAACATGCCTGCCAAGTCGCAGGCTGCCGAGGTGGCACGGGTCAAGCGCTTCGAGAGCGGCGTGGTGAAGGATCCGGTCACCATAGCGCCGGACATGACCGTGCGCGATGTGTTCAACCTTACCCGCCAGCATAAGATCTCCGGCCTCCCGGTGGTGCAGGGCAAGCTGCTGGTCGGCATCGTCACCAACCGCGATTTGCGCTTCGAGAGCAATCTCGACCAGCCGGTGAAGAACATCATGACCCCGCGCGACCGCCTGATCACGGTCAAGGAAAGTGCCAGCCGCGAAGAAGCGCGCGCGCTGATGCACAAGAACCGCATCGAGCGCGTGCTGGTGGTGAACGATGCATTCGAATTGCGCGGCCTGATCACCGTGAAGGACATCCTGAAGTCCAGCGAACATCCCAACGCCTGCAAGGATGAACTGGGCCGCCTGCGCGTGGGTGCTGCCATCGGTGTCGGCGAGGGCACGGAAGAGCGCGCATCCCTGCTGGTGGAAGCCGGTGTGGACGTGCTGATCGTGGATACTGCGCACGGCCATTCGCAGGGCGTGCTGGACCGCGTGAAATGGGTCAAGAAGAATTTCCCCAAGGTTGAAGTGATCGGCGGCAACATCGCCACCGGCGCGGCGGCCAGGGCGCTGGTTGACCACGGCGCGGACGGCGTCAAGGTCGGCATCGGCCCCGGCTCCATCTGCACCACGCGCATGGTCGCGGGCGTGGGCGTGCCGCAGATCACCGCCATCCAGAACGTGGCCGAAGCGCTGGGCGAAACCGGCATACCGCTGATTGCCGATGGCGGCGTGCGCTTTTCCGGCGACATCTCCAAGGCGATTGCGGCCGGTGCCCATGCGGTGATGCTGGGCGGCCTGTTTGCGGGTACGGAAGAGGCGCCGGGAGATGTCGAGCTGTTCCAGGGCCGCTCCTACAAATCCTATCGCGGCATGGGCAGCCTGGGCGCAATGCAGCAGGGTTCCAGCGACCGCTATTTCCAGGATAACATCGAAGGCAGCCAGGACAAGCTGGTGCCGGAAGGCGTGGAAGGCCGCGTGCCCTACAAGGGCAGCGTGCTCGCCGTGATCCACCAGCTCATGGGCGGCCTGCGCGCCAGCATGGGCTACCTCGGCTGCCCGGACATCGCCACCATGCACACCAAGGCCGAATTCGTCGAGATCACCTCCGCGGGCATACGCGAATCGCATGTGCACGACGTGCAGATCACCAAGGAAGCACCGAATTACCACATAGACTGAGTGAAACGTGAAAAGTGGAACGTGAAAGGCGGGTACAGCCTTCGTTTCACATTTCACGTTTCACATTCCACTCGATATGCATAAAAAAATCCTCATCCTCGATTTCGGTTCCCAGTACACCCAGCTCATCGCCAGGCGCGTGCGCGAGACGCACGTCTATTGCGAGCTGCACCCCTGGGACATGAGCGAGGCGGACATCCGCGCGTTCAACCCCGCAGGCATCGTTCTCTCCGGCGGGCCGAACTCGGTGTATGAGGAAGAAACCCCCAAAGCGCCGCAGGCCGTGTTCGAGCTGGGCGTGCCGGTATTCGGCATCTGCTACGGCATGCAGACCATGGCGGCGCAGCTGGGGGGACAGGTGGAGAGCGGTAAGGTGCGGGAATTCGGCTATGCCGAAATTCGTGCGCGCGGCCATTCCAAACTGTTCGAGGGCATCCAGGATAAAACCAATTCGGAAGGTCACGGCCTGCTCGATGTGTGGATGAGCCACGGCGACAAGGTGACCGCCATTCCACCCGGTTTTTCCGTGATCGCCTCCAATCCGGCCACGCCATACGCGGCCATGGCCGACGAGTCGCGCCGCTTCTACGCGGTGCAGTTCCATCCGGAAGTCACCCACACCCATCAGGGCAAGGCGATCATCAACCGCTTCGTGCACGACATCTGCGGCTGCGGCCAGGACTGGAACATGCCGGACTACATCACGGAAGCGGTGGAAAAGATCCGCGCCCAGGTCGGCAAGGAAGAAGTCATCCTCGGACTTTCCGGCGGGGTGGATTCCTCGGTGGCGGCGGCGCTTATCCACAGGGCCATCGGCGACCAGCTCACCTGCGTGTTCGTGGACAACGGCCTGCTGCGCCTCGACGAGGGCAAGCAGGTGATGGATACCTTTGCCGACCATCTGCACATGAAAGTGATCCATGTGGATGCCAGCGGCGAATTCATGAAACACCTCGCGGGCGTGACCGACCCCGAGCACAAGCGCAAGATCATCGGGCGCGAGTTCGTCGAGGTATTCCAGCGCGAGTCGGCCAAGCTGAAGCAGGCCAAATGGCTGGCGCAGGGCACCATCTACCCGGACGTGATCGAATCGGCCGGCGCCAAGACCAAGAAGGCGCACACCATCAAGTCGCACCACAACGTGGGCGGCCTGCCCGAGAGCATGCACCTCAAGCTGCTGGAGCCGCTGCGCGAGCTGTTCAAGGACGAAGTGCGCGAACTGGGCATTGCACTCGGCCTGCCGCACGACATGATCTACCGCCACCCTTTCCCCGGCCCGGGTCTGGGCGTGCGCATCCTGGGCGAAGTGAAGCGCGAATACGCCGACCTGCTGCGCCGCGCGGACGCCATCTTCATCGAAGAACTGCGCAACACCAGGGATGCGGACGGCAAGAGCTGGTATGACAAGACCTCGCAAGCTTTCACCGTCTTTTTGCCGATTAAAAGCGTGGGCGTCATGGGTGACGGGCGCACCTACGAATACGTGGTCAGCCTGCGCGCCGTGCAAACCCAGGACTTCATGACCGCCCACTGGGCACACCTGCCCTATGAGCTGCTGGGCAAAGTCTCCAACCGCATCATCAATGAAGTGCGCGGCATCAACCGCGTCGTCTATGATATTTCCGGAAAGCCGCCCGCAA
>DATDDB010000058.1:0-14934 GCA_036524005.1 Gallionellaceae bacterium
ATGCTGAGCAGGGCGCGCTCGGTGGTGCCGTTTTTCGAAGTGACGCGGGCGCGCAGCGTGGCGGGGTCTTCCGGGCTGTCATGAGCGAGCTTGGCCGCGCCCAATGCGGTTTCCAGCGCGAGCTGGCGCGCCGTTTCATCCTCCAGCCCCAGTTCCTTCCCGGCCTGCACCAGCGCCTCGATGAAATAGAAAAAGTAGGCCGGGCCGCTGCCGGAGATGGCGGTGACGGCATCCACGTTATGTTCCACGCCCACCCAGACAAATGCGCCGGTCGCGCGGATGATCTCCTCCACCCGCTGGCGCTGCATGTCATCGAGTTTCCGGGCATACAGGCCGGTCATTCCGGCGCTGACCAGGGCAGGGGTGTTAGGCATGGCGCGCACCAGGGCATAGCCTGCGTCCGCATTACCCAGCCATCTTGCTAAGTCGGACAGGCGGATGCCCGCCGCAATGGACAGCACCACCTGCCCCGCGGCAAGCCTGGGGCCCAACAGCGTGGCAACCTCCTTCATGCCCTGCGGCTTGACGGCCAGCACCACGACATCGCTGCCCTGTATCGCCTTTTCGTCCTGCCCGGCGAAAACCTGGACCCCGCGGGTGGCCATTTGCCTGCGCGCCTCGTCATTGATCTCCACCACGCGGATGTTGCCCGGCTTGCACGTGCCGTTGAGCAGCAGTCCGCCTATCATCGCACTGGCCATGTTGCCGCCGCCGATAAAACAGATATTCATTGTTTATTCTCCATTATCCCCGTTGCCCCGTAATTGCGATTCCCGAAAATGGCGGAGCCGATACGCACTATCGTTGCGCCCTCCAGTATCGCAGCTTTCATGTCCTGCGACATTCCCATGGAAAGCGTGTCCAGTGCCAGCCCCTGATGGTTCATTTGCTGCATGAGGGCGCGCAACAGCGCAAACGGCTTGCGCTGCGCGGCCTCATCCTGTGCCGGCTCGGGGATCGCCATCAGCCCGCGCAGCTTCAAATGCGGCAGGCGGGCAACCCGCAGCGCAAGCTCCACTGCCGCATCGGGCGAAACCCCGCTCTTGCTGTCCTCCCCGCTCACGTTCACCTGGAGGCACACATTCAGCGGGGGCAGGCCGGGCGGGCGCTGGGCGGAAAGGCGTTCGGCGATTTTCAGGCGATCGACACTGTGCACCCAGGAAAAATTTTCCGCAATGGCGCGCGTCTTGTTGCTCTGGATGGGGCCGATGAAATGCCATTCCAGCGGCAAGCTATTCAATAGCGCCATCTTGTCCAGCGCTTCCTGCACATAATTCTCGCCAAATGCGCGCTGCCCGGCAGCATAAGCCTCGCGCAGGGAAGCGGCCGGAAAGGTTTTGCTGACCGCAAGCAGGCTTATCGCCCCCGCCTGCCGCCGTGCCTGTTGCGCGGCCCGTTCCAGGGCCTGGCGGACGGCTTGCAAGTTGGAAGCGATTGCAGTCATAATCGGCGCGTTATGGATGGAAGATGGGCGGCTGCTTTCTGGCCTGCCGTTGTTAATTAGGGAATTATATATGGATATCACCGAACTGCTCGCCTTCGGCGTCAAGAACAAGGCATCCGACCTGCATCTTTCGGCCGGCCTGCCGCCGATGATACGCGTGCATGGCGACATTCGCAGGATCAACCTGCCGCCTATGGACCACAAGGCCGTGCATGCCATGGTCTATGACATCATGAACGACGGGCAGCGCAAGCACTACGAAGAAAACAAGGAGATCGACTTCTCGTTCGAAGTGCCGGGCCTGGCGCGCTTCCGCGTCAACGCTTTCGTGCATAACCGTGGCGCGGGCGCGGTGATGCGTACCATTCCCTCCAAGATACTGTCGCTGGAAGACCTCAAGGCGCCGAAAATTTTCGAGCAAATCTCCGATTATCCGCGCGGCATGGTGCTGGTGACCGGCCCCACCGGCTCCGGCAAGTCCACCACCCTGGCGGGCATGATCAACCACAAGAACGACAACGAAATGGGCCACATCCTGACCGTGGAAGACCCGATCGAATTCGTGCACGAATCGAAGAAGTGCCTGGTCAACCAGCGCGAAGTCGGCCCGCATACGCTTTCGTTCAACAATGCGCTGCGCTCCGCGCTGCGCGAAGACCCGGACGTGATCCTGGTGGGCGAAATGCGCGACCTGGAGACCATCCGCCTGGCGATGTCCGCCGCGGAAACCGGCCACCTGGTGTTCGGCACGCTGCACACCAGCTCGGCGGCCAAGACCATAGACCGTATCATCGACGTGTTCCCCGCCGACGAAAAGGAAATGGTGCGCGCTATGCTGTCGGAATCACTGCGCGCGGTGATTTCGCAGACCCTGCTCAAGACCAAGGACGGCTCGGGGCGCGTCGCGGCCCACGAAATCATGATCTGCACCCCGGCGATCCGCAACCTGATCCGTGAGGCCAAGGTGCCGCAAATGTATTCCGCCATCCAGACCGGCGGCAATATCGGCATGCAGACGCTGGACCAATGCCTGCTCAACCTGGTGAAGACCGGCATGGTGGACCCGGCAGAAGCGCGCAGCAAGGCGATGAACAAGGACATCTTCCCGGGCGGCTAGGACCAACCGCCCGCCGGGACTTCAAGGAGCAAGCAATGGAACGCGACCAGGCAACCGAGCTGATACACAACCTTCTGCGCGGCATGATCGCCAAGAAGGCTTCCGACATGTTCATCACCGCCGGATTCCCGCCCGCCTTCAAGATAGACGGCAAGATGACCCCGGTCTCCAGCCAGGCGCTGACCGCGCAGCACACCCAGGAGCTGGTGCGCGGCATCATGAACGACAAGCAGGCGGCGGAATTCGAAACCACGCACGAATGCAACTTCGCCATCAGCCCGCCCGGCATCGGCCGTTTCCGCGTCAACGTGTTCATGCAGCAGCAGCGCGTGGGCATGGTGTTGCGTACCATCACCACCAAGATTCCCGATCTCGACGCCATGGGCCTGCCGCCGCAGCTCAAGGACATCGTCATGACCAAGCGCGGCCTGGTGATCGTGGTCGGCGCCACAGGCTCCGGCAAGTCCACCACCCTGGCCGCCATGCTGGGCCACCGCAACCGCAACAGCTACGGCCACATCATCACCATCGAAGACCCGGTGGAATACGTGCACGAGCACGACCACTGCATCATCACCCACCGCGAAGTGGGTGTGGACACCGAGAACTGGCACAACGCCCTGAAGAACACCCTGCGCCAGGCGCCGGACGTGATCCTGATCGGCGAAATACGCGACCGCGAAACCATGGAATACGCCGTGGCCTTCGCCGAAACCGGCCATCTGTGCCTGGCCACGCTGCACGCCAACAGCGCCAACCAGGCGCTGGACCGCATCATCAACTTCTTCCCGGAAGAGCGCCGCGAACAACTGCTGATGGACCTCTCGCTCAACACCAAGGCCTTCATATCGCAGCGCCTGATCCCGAAAACGGATGGCATCGGGCGCGCGTGCGCCATGGAAATCATGCTTAATTCGCCGCTGATCTCCGACCTCATCTTCAAGGGCCACGTGCACGAGATCAAGGAAGTCATGAAGAAATCGCGCGAGCTCGGCATGCAGACTTTCGACCAGGCCCTGTTCGACCTGTTCGAGGCGGGCCAGATCAGCTACGAGGATGCGCTGAAAAACGCCGACTCGGTCAACGACCTGCGCCTGAAGATCAAGCTGGAGAGCAAGGCCAGCAAGGATCGCGACCTGGCTGCGGGGACGACGCAGTTGCGGGTGACCTGAGAGTCGACGCTTGAAAAATGCCGCACGATGTGCGGCATTTTCGTTTGGGGTGACCAGCACGCGTAGGTCCGATTAGCGTAGCGTAATCGGACGCATGTCATTCATCACCCCGCACTGGCAGATCATTGCCGTGGCGTTGCAGCAGGTTCACCGTGAAGAACCAGGTGCCGCCCGGTATGACCGCTTTCCTAGGTACACACGACGAAAATGCTGGCCGCCCTAGGTTGAGTAAATATGCGCATCGCATACGTCTGGATGTTGTGCCAATCCGGACGTACAATGCATCGCCCAATCGCTCGTGAATAGTACAAATTACGTACCAGCGACCGCCGCAGAAATCCCGCAAGCGAACAAGTAGGCATGATGGAGCTTGTGTCCTAGAACTTCAGTTTTTGCAATTCCGGAGTCCCGTCTTAACTGGCGGCCCAAGGCATTCTCAGCGTCAGGCGTTGGAAATGCCGAACTGTCGGAAGCATGGGCAGCGATTCGTAACTTTTGAGTTCAATCAGGGAGAAGAAGAATGAAAAATGCAAAAGTAGCACGGTGTCTAATCGCGGCAGCCCTGTTGGCGCTTGCCGGCTGCGGTGGCGGTGGCGCAGGTAGCGGCACCACAGCGGGCACCACGTCCCCCACCACAGGTACCGCGCTGCCCGACTTGGCGATCACCAGCTTCAGCGCACCGAGCGCGGGCACCGTCGGCGGCCTTTACACTGCGACAGTCACCGTGACCAACTTGGGAACCGCGGTGGCGGCAGGCACAAGCGCCATCTTCGCGCTCTCGCCCACCAGCGACATCACCTCTGATTACTACATGCTCAACCTGGGACTGGGCGCGGCGGTTCTCAGCCCCGGGCAATCCACGACCATCACGGTAACGTTCAACAACCTGCCCAGCAACGCGCCCAATGGCACGTACTACATCGGCGCAATCATCCCTTATGGCCCGGAACTGAGCAAAGCGAACAACATCACCGCGCAGCCATTTACCCTGAGCGGTGGGTCCACTTGCACGAACGATGGTTTTGAGCCGGACAACAGCGCCGGGGCAGCCAAGGCGATTGTGCTCGGCCAACCGCAGGCGCATAACCACTGCGATGGCACCTCGGACTGGCTGAGCTTCAACGCGACGTCCGGGTCGACCTACACGCTTTCCACCAGCCAGGTGAACTCCGGTACCTGGACGCAAATCATCTTGTACGACACAGATGGCATCACCCCAATCGCGAACGGAGGGAGCGGGCTGAACTCCGTATACGAATCGCGACTCCAGTGGACCGCGAGCAAAACGGGAACTTTCTATGCGCGCGTGGTACCGGTGTTTGGACTCATGAATGCGGGCCCCAATACCGGATACAACATGAATCTCGGAGACGTGCGTCCCGATTTGATCGTCACCGGCCTTTATACGCTCGGTAACGGCGTTCAGGGCGGGCAGGTCAACGTATCCGCGACCGTGTTCAACCAGGGTTTCGCCGCCGTCGCCACCGCCTCAAGCTACGACGTTGGATACTACCTCTCGCCGACGGCGACTTTTAATGTGGCCACCGCCATTGCACTCGGCACCCAGACGTTCACCGGCGGTCTCCCCGTCGGTTCGACTTCGCCCTACGTTACGCAAGCGGTCACCATTCCGGCCGCAACGGCGGTCGGGAACTACTTCCTGTTCGCAGTGGTGAATCCGGCCGGAACGTTGAATCCGGTAAGCGAGTACGCGACAGTGAACAACGTCTCCGCCGGGCAGCCGTTCAGCGTGATCAGCGCAAGCTGCACTGACGACATCTATGAGCCGGACAACAGTTTCGGCGCAGCCAAAGTGATTACCGTCGGCGCCGCGCCGCAGGCCCACAAACACTGCCTGGATATGACCGATTGGGTGATGTTCAGCGCCACTGCCGGAACTAGCTACTCGATCATGGTCAACAAGGTCGGCGGCAGCGCCAACCCCACCGTGCAGCTGTATGACACTACCGGGGCCACGCTGCTGCTGCCCGCAGCCGGAACGACCGCGACTTCCATCAACTGGACCGCTCCTGCAACCGGGACATACTATATTCTTGCGAGCGATGGCATGGGAGCCGGGACGGATTACACGATAGCGGTGAATCTGCTGCTGCCCGACCTGACGGACAGCATGGTCACGCAGACCACGACCACTGTGACCGCAGGCGGCTTCCTCGATATTACCGATACCGTATCGAACACCGGTTACCTCGCGGCAGGCCCATTCACCGTTGGCACCTACTTTTCCGCAACCACTTCCGTCTCGGCGGCGAATACGCTTGCGGCCAGCCGCAGCGTTACAGGTCTGTTGGCTCCGCCCAACTATCCTTCCTCCAATCAGGCTTGGTACAGTGCGCATTTCGCGTACACCACGCCGCCGGGAACATACTACCTGGCCACCATTGCGGACAGCACCAACGCAGTGACGGAAGTGACCAAGACCAACAACACCAGTACGCCAATCGCGATTACCGTGGTCGCGCCGCCCTGCGCGGTTGACGCCTACGAGGACGACGACGATCCGACCACAGCCAAGGCAATTGCGGCGGGTGCGACACAGGCGCGCAACAGCTGCGATGACGGCATCGACTGGGTTACATTCACTCCCGCCGTTACCGGGGTTTACGTGGCGTTTACCGGCGCGTTCGGCCCCAGCCTCGCGGTGCTGAACAGCGATGCGGTTACGCCCGTAACTCCTCAGGATAGCTACTATACCCAGCAGTACTCTTGGAATGCGACCGCAGGGACGAAGTATTACTTCAAGATCACGAACAACTTCCCCGGATCTGGGACCGCCTACAACCTGACGGCTTACCAGTGCGTGCAGGATGCTTATGAGGAGGACGATGTGCCCGCCGCGGCCAAGCCTATCGTCGTGGGCGCCGCCGCGCAAACGCACAACCTCTGCGATGACGGGCGCGACTGGGTGACGTTCAATGCGACGGCGGGAACGAAATACACCATCACGGCTACAAACGTCGGTGCAGCTTCGAACGTGAAGGTGACACTGTATGACGCGACCGGAACGACCATACAGGCGTTTGGCTCGGCTGCCCAGGGCGGCAAGACCAACGTGATCAGCTGGACCGCCCCGGCGACCGGCACCTATGCGGTCCAGGCGACCCCATCAACTCAACTATGGGGAGCGAACACCGACTACACGCTGCAACTGCAGTAGCCACGGCACGCAGCTACTCGTGGATGGGGTAACGCACTTTGCGCTACCCCTTTTTTACAACAGCAGACGAAGAATTAGGCAACCGAAACGGCGGCTATGGCCGATCTCCCGACATCTGGCTTAGCAGATTAGAGAGCCTGTCTGGGATGCAAAAGCTGCCCCAACCGGCCCCTTGAGTTGAAGGCTTATTTCTCCCGGTTGCCCCCCGCCACCATCTTGTATTCGAACAAGCGGCATTCGATCGCGCCGTTGTAGAGCGGGGTGCGGCGCGTGGCGGAGAGGCGGATGAGTTTGGGCAGCCTGAGGTCGGCGGTGAAGAGGTAGGCGTTCCAGCCGCCGAATTTTTGCTTCAGCACGTCGCCGAGTTTGGGGTAGAGCGCGGCCAGTTCTTCCATTTCGCCCATGCGTTCGCCGTAGGGCAGGTTGGCGACGAGGATGCCTTGCTGTTCCGGCGGCGAGGCTTCCAGCACGTTGCATTGTTTCAGGTCCACGGCGGGGCGGATGCCGGCTTCTTCCAGGTTCTGGTGGGCGGCGCGCAGTTCGTCGCCGTACAGGTCGCTGCCGTAGATTGGCAGTTCGGTCACGGGCTTTTGCGCGGCCAGGGCTTCGTTGCGCAGTTTTTCCCACAGCGTCTTGTCGAAATTTTTCAGTTTCTCGAAGGCGAAATGGCGGGCGATGCCGGGCATGATGTTGAGCGCCATCTGCGCGGCTTCGATCAGGAAGGTGCCGCTGCCGCACATCGGGTCCATCAGCGGCATGCCGGGCTGCCAGCCGGCGAGTTTCAATATCCCCGCGGCGAGGTTTTCGCGGATCGGCGCGATGTTGGTGTGCAGGCGCACGCCGCGCTTGAACAGCGCATCGCCCGAGGTGTCGAGGTACAGCGTGATCTTCATGCCTTCGATGAAGGCGTGGATGCGCATGTCGGGCGCGAGCGTGTCCACGCTGGGGCGCTCGCCCTTGGCCTGGCGGAACTTGTCGCAGATCGCATCCTTGATTTTCAGCGTGATGAATTCCAGGCTCTTGAGCGGGGATTTGATCGCGGTGACCTTGACGCGGATGGTGCAGTTCACGTCGAACCAGCGCGGCCAGGGCAGGTCGCACGCCATCTGGTAGATGTCCTGCTCGTTGCGGTAGAGCAGGGCGGGCTGCACCTGCCACAGGATGCGCGAGGCCAGGCGGCTTTCCAGGTTGGCGCGGTAGCACAGCGGCCAGTCGCCGGAAAATCCGACTCCGCCGTCGGTGGCGCTCACATTGCCGGCGCCAAAGGAAGCCAGTTCGTCGGCCAGCAGTTTTTCCAGCCCGCGCGGGCAGGGGGCGAAGAATTCCGGCATGTCAGTAGATCGGCTTGACCACGACCAGGATGACGATGGCCATCATCAACAGGATAGGGATTTCGTTGAACCAGCGGAACCATACATGGCTGCGCTTGTTGAGGCCCAGGCGGAATATTTTGAGCAGCCTGCCGCAATACAGGTGATAAGCGACCAGCAGCAGCACCAGGGAAAGCTTGATCATCAGCCACATGCCGGTGAATCCGAAGCGCAGCCACAGCCAGGTGCCCAAGGCCAGCGCCAGCACGGCGAGCGGCGTCATGAAGCGGAAGAGTTTTTGCGCCATCAGCAGCAAACGGTCACGTTCGGCCTCCTGTTTGGCCATGGCCAGATTGACGAATATGCGCGGCAGGTAGAACAGGCCGGCAAACCAGCTGATGACGAAGATGATGTGAAATGCCTTAATCCAGTACATGATCATATGATGGTGCTCCTCGGTTTTCCCCGCTCTTCACTGCGGATTGCGAGCGGCGCATAGGGTTATTATTTGGACAGCCGTCTCCGGAACAATACCAGCGAAACATATAGCCCTGCCAGCATATAGCCCAATAGCGCCGCGATGTGCAGCAGTGTGCCGGGCGGAAATTCGCCCACCATCAGGGGGCGGGCGATCTCCACGGCGTGCGTCAGCGGCAATATGGATGAGACGCCTTGCCAGAAGGCCGGCAGTTGCGAAGCGGGAAAAAATACGCCGGACAACAGCATCATGGGCGTGATCACCAGGGTGAAGTAATACATGAAAAAATCATAGGCGGGCGCCAGCGCGGTCATGATCAGCCCCAGCGCGGCGAAGCACAGCCCGACCAGCAGCGAAAGCGGGATCAGCCACAGCGTCATCCAGGAGTGGGACAGGCCCAGCAGATAAATGACCGCCAGCACGGCGACACCGGAAAGCATGGCCTTGCTGGCCGCCCACAGGATTTCGGCCAGCACGATGTCGTCCAGCGTGACCGGGGTGTTCATGATGGCTTCCCAGGTGCGCTGGTCGTGCATGCGCGCAAAGCCGGAATACAGCGCCTCGAAGCTGGCGCTGTTCATTGTGCTGTAGCACACCGTGCCTGCGGCCAGGAAAACCAGGTAGGAGGTCCCGCCCATTTCCGGCAGCAGGCTGCCCAGGCCGTAACCCAGTCCCAGCAGGTAGATCATGGGGTCGGCGATGTGGCCGATGATGGAAGTGGCCGCGACTTTTTTCCACACCAGCAAATGGCGCCGCCAGATGGGGAGGAACCGGGCGCTCGGGCGCGGCAGGGCATAATGATGCGCGCTCATGGTTTATTCCGTGCCTTATTGTCTTCGTTCACGGCGGCGAGCACTGCTTCAGGGCTGACCACGCCCACCCCGCGCGCATACATACAGCCTTTCGAGGTTCCTTCGGCGGCCACGCGGTCGCCCACGACGAAGGTGTGGTTCATGTAGAAATATTTTTCATCCCAATGGGTCAATTCAAGCAGCAGGTCGAAGCGTTCGAACAGCCCCAGCGGTTTTTTGTAGGTCATGGTGTGATTGGCGATGAGCGGCATCCACTTGCGCTTGAGGATGGATTTCATCAGGCCGGTGCGGATGAACATGTCGATGCGGCTCAGGTCGCACAGGGTCAGGTAGCGGCCGTTGTTCATGTGGAAATTGATGTCCAGGTCGTTGGGCAGCACGCGCAGGGTGAGGCGGCTTTGCACCTTTACGATGTTCAGCCGTTCGCGGAACAGGGAGCGGATGGAATAATAGATCATGCGGAATATCAGGTTCATTCGCGCATCTCCCTGCCGGTCAGTTTCAGGAACACGTCTTCCAGGTTGGCCGGGCGGTGCAGGTAGCGCAAGTCGTTTTGCGCCTGCAAGTTCGCCAGCAAGGGCTGCGCGTTGCGCACATAACAGAATGCGGTTTCGCCGCTGACTTCAAAGCGATCCGCAAAGTGCGCGGCGTGCTCCTCCACCCAGGCTTGCACCCGCTCGCCATATACTTCCACTACCTGGGGTTCGATGTGCCTGGCTATCATTTCGCGCGGGGTGTCTTCCGCCACCATGCGGCCCTGGTCGAGTATGGCGAGGCGGTGGCACAGGCGCTCGGCTTCGTCCATGAAATGCGTGGTGAGCAGCAGGGTCTTGCCCTGCACGGTGAGCTCGCGCAAGCGCTGCCAGATCAGGTGGCGTGCCTGAGGGTCCAGGCCGGTGGTCGGTTCATCGAGGAAGATGATGTCGGGGTCGTTCACCAGCGCGCGCGCCAGGGTTAGGCGGCGCTTCATGCCGCCGGATAGCGTGGGAATTTTTGCGTCGCGTTTGTGCGCCAGGTTGGCGAATTCCAGCAGTGCGGGAATCCTTGCCTCGAT
This sequence comes from Gallionellaceae bacterium, assembly GCA_036524005.1. Taxonomy (GTDB): domain Bacteria; phylum Pseudomonadota; class Gammaproteobacteria; order Burkholderiales; family Gallionellaceae; genus DATDDB01. Next base: position 10,566 of record DATDDB010000058.1, read on the forward strand.
TTCTGTATCCGGCATGCCGAAATAGCGGCCATACACCACCAGGTTTTCTGCCACGGTGAAGTCAGGGTCGAGGTTGTCCGCCTGCGGCACCACGCCCACGCTCAGCCGCGCCTCGCGTGCGTGTCTGGGCACGGCATGGCCAAGCAGGCTGAGTTCGCCGCCATCCGGATCGATCAGCCCGAGCATCAGGCGCAGGGTAGTGGTCTTGCCCGCGCCGTTGGGGCCGAGCATGCCGTAACACTCGCCCTTGTTGATGGTGATGTTCAAGCCGTCGACCACTGCCTGCCCGGCATAGGATTTGCGCAGGTTGCGCACGGAAAGGACGGCGGTCATAACGGCTTTCCGAGGAAGTCCTTGAGCACCAGTTGCTTGATCAGGTGCAGGCGGCCATGAAAGAAATGTTCCGTTCCGGGCACTACCACGATGGGCAGATGCTGAGCGCGCGCCCACAGCAGCGCATCCTCCAGCGGAATGACTTCGTCCTGTTCCCCGTGGATCATCAGGGTGTCCTGGGGCACCTGAGGCATGGCGAATCTGCCCACTGCGGGAGCGATCAGCACCAGCCGCTGCGGGTGCAGGTGTTGCGCGGCGCGCGCCTGGACATAGCCGCCAAAGGAAAACCCGGCCAGCACCAGCGGCAGGTCGCCGTATTCCTGTTTTGCATGGTGCACCACCGCCCGTACATCCTCCACCTCCCCATTGCCTTCGTCAAACTGGCCGGCGCTGTTGCCGGTGCCGCGAAAGTTGAAGCGCAGCGCGGCAAATCCCAGCTCTGCAAAGGTCTTGGACAGGGTGGTCACCACCTTGTTTTCCATGGTTCCGCCCATGGTGGGCAGGGGATGTGCCACCACGGCGATGGCGCGCGGGGCCTCGTCGGGCAGATGGGCAATGCCTTCGAGATTCCCGGCCTGGCCCGCGACAGTGAATTTCTGCAAAGCTGACATCAGATCTTCAGCCGCTCCACGATGCGGCCGTTTTGCAGGTGTTCGATGATGATCTCATCCAGGTCGCTCTCGTCGACATAGGTGTACCACACCCCTTCCGGGTAAACCACAAGCACCGGGCCATCGTCGCAGCGGTCCATGCAGCCGGCGCTGTTGATGCGGATGCGGTTGGCCTCAGTGGATATGCCCAGCGCCTTGACCTTGTCCTTGACGTAGTCGCGCATTTTCTGCGCGCCGAAATTGTTGCAGCAGCCTTCGCCGGGCGCGCGCTGGTTGGTGCAGAAAAAAACATGTTTGTCGAAATAGCTCATGATCCTGTCGTTCCCTGACTGGCGCAAATGGCCGGGATGTGCGGAATTATACAGCGGCGGCTGGTTGCTTTCGCGAGTGCCACAAATAGCCCAGCATCAGAAGCGGGAACAGCAGCAGGATGTTATGCGACAAGCCGTTGTACGTCAGCAGGTGCCCCTCTTTCCAATGATAGAGGGGCAAGGTGCTTGCAGGCGCGCCGCTGTCGAGCACCCAGACTCCTATGACCAGGTAGGCGAAGGCGGAAAGGGCGGCGCACCAGGATACCAGCCGTTCCGGCAGCCTGGCGGCAAGGGCGAGTACGATCAATCCCGCAATGATGCCCAGCATCGCCTCGCTGTTCAGCCACAGCAAAAGCGCCCATGATTTCAACAGCAGGACGGCGGCAATGAATTTTCCTGCTGCAACCGTGCTGATTACCAGCATCAGCGCAATCATTGAATGGCGCCGGTTCTGCATCAGGGTGATCAGCAAGCAGCCCAGCATCAGCAGGTTGAGTGCGACCGCGAAGCTGGCTGGCCAGTTGAAAGGCGCAGCTGGAAAAGGCGGGAAAGGGTATTTGGCGGTTTCGCCAATGAAAATGTTGCCCAGCATGGGAAGCGAGGGGTTGATCTGGGCAAACATCCACAATATGAATAGTGCAAGGCCAAAATCGACAGCATTGCCCCTGCGCAACAGGTGTTGCCGACCCCGGGCCAGTCTGGCAAACCATGTGCTGGGGGCGATCATCATCGCCAGCATTGCACCCAGCAGGGTACCGCTGCTGTTGGTCAGCAGGTCAAGATTGGAGCTGGTGCGCATCGGCAGGTACATTTGCACGAATTCCATGCTTGCCGACAGCAGGGTGCCGCCCAGCGTGGACAGCAGCACGCCCCGGCCTGCGCCATAACGTGTGCGCAGAGATAGCGCGAGCAGCAGGCCGAGCGGAATATAGGCCAGCAGGTTGGCGATTGCGTCCAGCGGTGTATAGGTCTGGCCCAGGGGAGCGGACAGCACATCGAATACCCCCAAACCCTGTTCACGCCAACCCGAGAAAGGCGAAAGACTGGCATAAACGATGAGCAGGGTATATCCTGCGATGAGGTAGCGTCCCAGCCGCCTAAATGGCGATGTGTCCTGGAGGGGATTCATCGCTCGAAATTCCGCAAAGGCGACTTGGCTAAGTTCATGGATTGACGGCCTGGTGTGGTCAAATTACAATTTCAGCATTATAAGTGGGGAAATTCGCGGTCTGTATTCTTCAGGAAGGGGGGATTATGGCATACATGCAGTGGACGGAGGACCTTGAGACTGGCATCCAGGTCATTGATGACCAGCACAAGCGCATCATCGGCTATATCAACGAACTGCACCATGCCAGCGAAACTGGCAGTGCGGCTGAAGTGAAGGAGGTGCTCGAAGGGCTGCTTGATTACACCGTCACCCATTTCCAGTTCGAGGAAGAATTGCAGGCCAAGGCGGGTTATCCTTTCCTCAAGGCACACCAGAGGGTGCACGAGATCTTCATGAAAAGGATCGCCACCTTTCGTGAACGCGCTAATAAGGGGGAAAATATCATCCCCGAACTGCTCTCCATGCTGAAAGTCTGGCTTTCCAGCCACATCAAGGGGGATGACCGCGATTACGTGGAGTCGGTCAAGAAAATCACCGGCAGCGACGAAAAGGAAAATGCCGGGTGGCTGAGTACCACGCTAAAGAGGTTTTTCGGCTGAGGTCTGTCCGCAGCAGCGAATGAAAAAAGGCTTGCATCTCTGCAAGCCTTTTTGTATTGGTGGCTCGGGGCGGAATCGAACCACCGACACAAGGATTTTCAAGCCGGGCCAAAAGCCTTCCGCATTAGCCGGTTATCTTCTACCGCCTCTACAAAACGGGAATTTTGACACCCTGCAATCCCTTATGAAATAAGGCTCCCATGCGGGATTGTAGAAGCATGTGACGTTGCGCCTCATGGGAGGCCACTTAGGTGCGCCCTTATTCCGCCTTGGGTGATGGATAGTGTGCTTCGGCACGGGGATTGCTATTTGATAGCAATTTGCTACATAATCGCGTCAGTAGCGTGTGCCCAAAGCCCTTTGGAACGACGCCGGAGATAAAATGCCAGTTCATGTGAAGCATTTTGATCGAGACAAGGCACTGGAATTAGTTGTTTTCATTGCCAAACATCTTCAGAATGCCACCCTTCATAGCATCTCAAAGATGCTATATCTTGCGGACAAATTGCACCTTCAAGAGTACGGACGCCTTATTTGTGGCGATCGCTACATCGCGATGGAGTACGGTCCCGTGCCGTCTGCCATTTACGACATGATGAAGGTGGCGGACAAGCGGAAATCGATTGACGTCGATTGGGATGAGCTCATTCAGGAATCGCTCGGCGTTATTCATGGCCGTGACGTATTTGCAAAACGCGACTGCAACCTGAATTTGGTTGCCGAATCCGAACTCGAATGCATTCAACAAGCCATTGCAGTTTACGGGGGAAAGACCTTTGGCGAGTTGGTCGATATTACACATGATGGCGCTTGGAAGTCAGTCGTAGAAAACGAGCCAATTCCGGTTGATGCAATTGTCGCGGTGTTACCCAATGCCGATGAAGTTGCCGAATACATGCATGCGCGCTGATGTCCTCTTTTGGCGCGCATCTTCCACCAGAGCTATTACGCCCCCGCATTGAAGCTGCGCTGAAGCCTGGGTGTATTGTCAGGCTCGAAATGCACTTCAGCCAAAAGACTAAACCCAAGTACCTGGTGCTGGTGGCTGATGATGATCCCGATTATCTGACCTTCATTGTAAACACCGACATCAACAAATTCATCCTGGCTCGTCCTGCGCTGTCACAGTGCCAAGTCACAATCGACGCTACCAGCCATCCTTTTCTCGATCACGACTCTAACGTGGCGTGTCATGAAGTCGTCCCCCTCAAACGTGAGGATGTTATACGAGCGCTTATGGCCGATCCTTTGGAGGTTAAGGGCGAAATTTCGGACGATGTTCGCGCGCAAATTCTGGCCGCGGTGAAGCTTGCCAAGACGATAGACACGGAAAAGAAGGGCAAGATCATCGCGGCGCTTGGCGCGTAGGCCGGATCCGGCGCCGTCAAGAATGGCGAGGCTTCA
>DATDDB010000059.1:0-13447 GCA_036524005.1 Gallionellaceae bacterium
GTCGCCATAGGCTTTGCTCACACCTTCGAATTCGATGACTTCGTTGCCCAGGCGCTCACCCGCCGGGATGAAGATTTCCTGCGTTTCGTTGCGCTTCTGGTAATCGACGTTCGACAATTCTTCGAAGCGGGCCAGACGCGCCTTGCTCTTGGCCTGGCGCGCCTTGGGGTTCTGGCGCACCCATTCCAGCTCCTGCTTCATCGCCTTCATGTGGGCGTCGATCTGCTTGTTCTCCTGCTCCAGGCGGGCTTCCTTCTGCTCCAGCCAGCTGGAGTAGTTGCCCTTCCAGGGAATGCCGTGGCCACGGTCCAGTTCGAGTATCCACTCGGCGGCGTTGTCGAGGAAGTAACGATCTTGGGTGACGGCCACCACGGTGCCGGGGAAGCGCACCAGGAATTGCTCCAGCCACTCAACCGATTCGGCATCGAGGTGGTTGGTGGGTTCGTCCAGCAGCAGCATGTCGGGCTTTTCCAGCAGCAGCTTGCACAGCGCCACGCGGCGCTTTTCGCCGCCGGAAAGGTTTTTGATCACGGCGTCCCAGGCGGGCAGGCGCAGGGCGTCGGCGGCGATTTCCATCTGGTGTTCTGCATCACTGCCTGAGGTGGCAATGATGGCTTCCAGGCGCGCCTGCTCGGCGGCCAGCGCATCGAAATCGGCGTTTTCATCGGCATAGGCGGCATACACTTCATCCAGCTTCTTCTGCGCCTGCATCACCTCGCCGAGTGCTGCTTCCACTTCCTGGCGCACGGTCCATTCCGGGTCGAGCAGCGGCTCCTGCGGCAGGTAGCCGATGCGGATATTGGGCAGGCGCTGCACTTCGCCGTCGAATTCGTTGTCCACGCCCGCCATGATCTTGAGCACGGTGGATTTACCCGAGCCATTCAGGCCGAGCAGGCCGATTTTCGCGCCGGGGAAGAAGCTGAGCGATATATCCTTGATGATCTGACGCTTGGGGGGGACGATTTTGCTCACGCGGAGCATGGACATTACATATTGAGCCATAGGACTTTTAGGTATGTTTAACGTGGGAAAAATGGGTGTAAGCTTACCCTATTGCGGGGCAGTTTGGGAGGTGGATGCCGGGCGTTATGCGCCTTGCATGCGGCAACGGCTCGTTTTGTCAGAAGATAGGAGGCGCCAAATGAAGATCACCCTGAAAAAGCTGATTTCCGAACTCAACAAGGATCTGGAATGGGAATACGCGGCGGCCATCCAGTATGTGCAGCACGCCGCGGCCATCCATGGCGCGCAGTACGATTCGATCCAGAAGGAGCTGCTGATCCACTCGCAGGAGGAGATGGCACACGCGGTGATGCTCTCAGACCAGATCGATTTCCTCGGCGGCGTGCCCACGGTGGACGTGGAGAAGCGCGCAATTTCCCCGGACAACGTGGAAATGCTCAAGCAGGACCTGGAGGGCGAGGACAACGCCATCAAGCGCTACAAGGAGCGCATCAGACAGGCCGAGGAACTACAGGAATACGGCCTGCGGCGCGTGCTGGAGGACATCCTCATCCAGGAAGAGGAGCACAAGCGCGACATCGTCAACGCGCTGGCGAAGAAGTAGGCTGTGCCCCTCGGCCGGATGAAATCCGGATTTTTCTACATCCCGCCCATGCGCTTGGCGAATGAGATCGCATAAGCCGTCGAACGGAAATGCAGGATGGGGTCGTCGGTTGGCTCGATGCCATCGGCCATCACCATCGGGTCGAAGTTGATGCTTTCGCAGGCGGCGCCCTTCTGTGCCATGGCCGAGTTGATGGTCAGCGTGCCCACCTTCACCTGCTTGCGGTCGGCCGGCCATGCCAGCGTGGGATCGTTCTCCGGGTCTCCGGGCTTGCCTATGGCAATCCACATATCCCATTTGACCGCTCCCTTTTTGGTGCGCTCGATCAGCGCCTGTTCAAGGAAATTGGGCGGCATGTTTTTGAGCTCATCATCGGTGAGGCGTTTTTCGCCATCGCGCGGAACAAAGCGCCAGCGCACCAGCGTGGCCTTGTTGTCGCGGTTGATGAACTTGAAGGTGTGGATGCCGAAATAGGCGCTGTTGGCGTAATTCGTGGGCGGATTGTTTTTCCCCAGGAAGTCCGAAAAGGCCAGCGCGTCGGGGTGATCTTGCCTGAACGCCTTCATTTTTTCGGGATCGGGCTTGCCGGTCGCGGGAACCGGCTTGGAGGCGACCAGCAAGTCGAGGAAGGTTTGCGGATGCGATGCGACGAATACCGGCACGTTCAGCATCGTCATGTGCTGCAGGGCATCGCCCGGCAGCCTGAATTCCAGCGCCATGCCGCGCGGGCTTTTCGCCGTATCGGGAACCTTGGGATTGCCGCCCGCCAGCGAGAAGCGCGCCACCACCGGCACCGGCTTGCCCGAGAACAGCGCGGAGCGCGTATAGGGATTGTGCACGCCGACAAATTCGCCTGCCGCACAGGTGCCCTTGGTGTGGTTGCGGCGCTCGCCCGGCGTGACGCCGAACGTGTCTTCCATTGCATTGACCACCTGATCGGCGGTGGTCGTGTCTTCTGCCGCCGCCCCGAGCGGAAACGCCAGCGCAAGCGCGGCGGCAAGCAGGCATTTTTGCGGGGAAATTTTGGCCATGGTCGTCCCTCCTTGCGGTTGAAGAAGGCGCATGCGCTGTGACGGTGCGCACCGCAGACCGACCGATGCTACAACCAACCGGCCATCCAGGAAATCAGCAAAACTACGTAGTGCTGCCCGTCCTACCCCGCCAGCCCCACGTACACATTCTGCACGTCGTCGTCCGCATCCATCGCTTCGAGGAACGCCTCGACCTCCTCGCGTTCGGCATCGGACACCTTGACCGGGTTCTTGGCGCGGTAGCCCAGCTGGGCGGATTGCACGGCGAAGCCGTGCGCAGGCAGGGCGCGGCACACCGCATCGAGATCGGTGGCGTCGGTGATGAACAGCGTGGCGCCCTCCTCGGAGGGCTCGAAATCCTGCGCGCCGGCCTCGATGGCGGCCAGTTCGGGGTCGGCATCCTTGGCAGAGGGCGTGGCTTCGATCAGGCCCTGATAGTCGAAATCCCAGGAAACGGAGCCCGCCGCGCCGAGCTGGCCCTTGCGGAACAGCACGTTCATGCTGGACTTGGTGCGATTGACGTTGTCCGACAGGCACTCGACGATGACCGGCACGCGGTGCGGCGCGAAGCCTTCATATACCAGGCGTTCCAGGTTTGCCCCGCCATCGAGCAGGCCCGCGCCTTTCTTGATGGCGCGCTCCAGCGTGTCCTTGGGCATGGAGGCCTTCTTGGCCTGCTCGATCACCAGGCGCAGGCGCGAATTCGAGTCGGGGTCCGCTCCGCCGCGCGCGGCAACCATGATTTCCTTGGCCAGCTTGCCGAAGATCTTGCCCTTGGCATTGGCGGCGATTTCTTTATGTTTGGATTTCCACTGAGCGCCCATTTTGATTCTCTATATCGTTGGTTGATGCAAACCGCAATGATACAAAATCCCGGGAGGCGCGTCCTGCCTTAATGCTCAAAACGGGGAAAAGGCTTGAGAATATCGCCCCGGCGTATTATCGTTCCCGAACCATGGATGTCTTTTCACACGGGCTTTGGGGCGGCATCACCGTCGGACGCGGAAACAGGAAAAGCTTCCTGACCGCGGTGGCCATCGGCATGGCGCCGGACATCATCGCCTTCGGCCCCTTCCTGGCGAATCGCCTGCTGACCCAGGGCACTGAGTTTTTTTCGCACCTGGGCAAAAAACCCGAGCTCTCCACCATTCCGGACTACGTGCACTCGGTCTACAACGTGACGCACAGCTTCGTGGTCTTCCTCACGCTATTTGCCATCGTGTGGGCCATACGCAAAAAGCCGATGCTGGAGATGCTGGCATGGGGACTGCACATCTGCATGGACATTCCCACGCACAGCAACGCGTTTTTCCCGACGCACTTCCTCTGGCCGCTGTCGGACTTCCACGTCAACGGCACGCCGTGGAACAGCCCGTACATCTTCTTCCCGAACTGGGGGCTGCTCATTATCCTGTACGGATGGTACATCTACCGCAAGCGCTGGCCCAAGCAGCCGCGAGGCGCCAATTAGATGACGCCTGACTCCACCGCGTAGCGCACGTAGTACAGGTTGAGGTTGTAGGGATGTATGGTGCGCATCAAGGCATCGGCCTTGTCCAGGCTAAGCACGAATTCGACCTGCACCGGCAGTTCTCCCGCCAGTTCGAAGAAGGTCTCTTCATGCAGGTGGCCGTGCCTGCCATAGCCCGCAATGGCGCGGAACGCCGAACCGCCCGGGATGCCCAGCTTTTTTGCCTGCTCCAGCAGCCAGTCGTGCAGCAGGGCGCCTTCATGGCGCTGTTTTTCGGTGACGTAGAATTTCAGGTAGACGTTTTGCATGGCAACTCCGTATCAGGGGTTGGATAACTTGACGAGAGACGATCAGGCAAGGCGGAAGCCGGCAAAAAAGGCCGCGCTGACACGGTGGGGCGTAGCCCGTTGGTGCGGGAAGTGCGGCCGCATCTGCTCCCGCAAACTGCTGTCTTCGCCAGTAACGTGTCGCAGATGCAGTTTACACGCAGTAAATGAGCATTTATTGACGGCTTCCAACGCAGCATCATCGCCTCGCAGTAGTTTTTCGACACCCTGATTATTGGTGCAGCCATTTCATGGTGTGTATGCCGGCCACCGTCATGATCAGCGAGCCGCCTAAGTGGGCGGAGATGATGGCCAGGCCCCAGGCATATTGTTCGCGCATCAGCAGGGTGACGGTTTCCGCCGAGAAGGTGGAAAAGGTGGTCAGCCCGCCGAGGAAGCCGGTGATGATGAGCAGCCGCCATTCCGGGGAGAGCCCCTGGTGCAGCTCGAAGAAGGCGACCGACAGCCCGATGAGGTAGCCGCCGATCAGGTTGGCGGCCAGCGTGCCCATCGGCAATTGCGGCAGCAGCGGGTTGAACCACAGCCCCAGGCCCCAGCGCAGCCACGCCCCCAGGGCTGCGCCCGCGCCTATCGAGATGAATGGAAGGATATTCATTTTTTGATTGTAACCCAACATCAAGGCCCGCAGAAAATGCGCGCGCTCAAATCTTTGCCCCGGCCCCCGACTTGCTTTAGTATGCGCCATCGCAACAATTAGCCTGGAGCAAAACATGAGTACTACCCGCCTGTTGACCCTTTCTGCCTGCGCCGCGCTGGTGCTGGGCGCCTGTACCCCCAAGCCGCACCTGACCACCGAGGATGTAAAAAACGTGGTCGGCCTCAGCATGGGCGCGGTGGACGCCAAGCTGGGCCGGGCCAGCTCGATCACCGACGCAGGAGACAGCGTGTGGTGGGAATACATCAACATTATCAAGCCGAATGGCAATACCGACGGCTCCTGCCACATCGTTTTCAGGAAAAACGTGGCTGTGGAGGTCAAATGCTAGTCATCAGCTAGTCGTGCCTGCGCGCATGCATCAAATTGCCATTGTCAGCATCGCTGGTTGAGGTTAAAGTTCATTCGAGAACGACGTATGTAATAAAGACAGGAGAATGTTGATGGGGATGGAACTGCTGATCGTTTTGGGAATTGCCGCCATCATCCTGCTCCTGGCTTTTAGCCGCGCTTCCAGCTGGGGCTGGCTGCTGGCCCTGCTGGTGCTGGCCCCGGTACTGGGCATCATATACAGCCTGTCCGACCAGGCCATGATGATCGTCATGGGGTGCGTGGCACTGGCGGCTCTGCTGTTCGGCGTGCCCTTGCTGCGCCGGATCCTGATCAGTGCTCCGGTGCTGGCTATCTTCCGCAAAATCCTGCCGCAGGTTTCCCCCACGGAACAGGAAGCCCTGGATGCCGGCACGGTCTGGTGGGACGGCGAATTGTTCAGCGGCAACCCCGATTGGTACAAGCTGATCCATCTCCCCAAACCCGTCCTCACCGAAGAGGAAGAGTCCTTCCTCGAGAAGGAAGTTGAACAGCTGTGCGCCATGGTTGACGATTGGGACGTCACCCATGTGCGCCAGGATTTGTCTCCCGAAACCTGGCAATACCTGAAGGACAAGGGTTTCTTCGGCATGATCATCCCCAAGGAATATGGCGGCCTGGGCTTTTCTGCACTGGCGCATTCGGCAGTGGTGACCAAGCTGGCCACGCGCAGCGCCACCCTCACCGTCACGGCCATGGTCCCGAATTCGCTGGGTCCGGCCGAACTGCTGCTGCATTACGGCACGCAGCAGCAAAAGGACCAATACCTGCCGCGCCTGGCAAAGGGGCTGGAAATCCCCTGCTTCGCGCTGACCGGGCCGTTCGCGGGATCGGATGCCGGTGCCATTCCCGATACCGGCATCGTGTGCCACGGCGACTTCAACGGGCAGCGGGTGCTCGGCATCCGCCTGAACTGGGAAAAACGCTACATCACCCTGGCGCCGGTGGCGACCCTGCTGGGCCTGGCATTCAAGCTGTACGACCCGGACCGCCTGGCGGGTGGCGAGACCAACCGCGGCGTCACCCTGGCGCTGATTCCGACCAACCTCCCCGGCGTGGTGACCGGGCGCCGCCATTTCCCGCTCAACTCGGCTTTCCTGAACGGTCCCACGCAGGGCAAGGATGTATTCATCCCCATGGATTACATCATCGGCGGCGCCGCGCGCATCGGCGAAGGCTGGCGCATGCTGATGGAATGCCTGTCCGCCGGGCGCGGCATTTCCCTGCCTTCCAGCGCCGCAGGTGCATGCAAACTGGCGGCGCGCTCCACCGGCGCCTATGCGCGGGTGCGCAAGCAGTTCAAGCTGCCCATCGGCAAGTTCGAAGGCGTGGAAGAAGCGATGGCGCGCATCGGCGGCAATTTGTACATGATGGACGCCGCGCGGCTCATGACCGCGGTGGGCATCGACCTCGGCGAAAAACCTTCGGTCATCTCGGCCATCGTCAAATATCACTGCACCGAGCGCGGGCGCATTGTGGCCAATGACGCGATGGATGTGCATGGCGGCAAGGGCATCTGCCTGGGGCCGAGCAATTACCTGGGGCGCGGCTACCAGCAGGTGCCCATCGGCATTACGGTGGAAGGCGCAAACATCCTGACGCGCAGCATGATCATCTTCGGCCAGGGTGCAATCCGCTCACATCCCTATGTGCTGAAGGAAATTCGCGCTGCGCACGACGACACCAACAAGGCGCGCGCACTGAAGGATTTCGACGCGGCATTTTTCGGACACATCGGCTTCACCGTGAGCAATGCCGTGCGTTCCCTGGTGTTCGGCCTGACCAACGGGCACGGCATCCCGGTGCCGCCGGTGGCGCATGAACGCTATTACCAGAAGCTGACGCGTTATTCCACGGCATTCGCGCTGATTTCCGACGTGTCCATGCTGGTGATGGGCGGCAGCCTCAAGCGGCGCGAAAAAATTTCCGCGCGGCTGGGCGATATCCTGAGCCAGCTCTATCTGTGTTCGGCCACGCTCAAGCGTTTTGAGGACGACGGACGCCGTCCGGAAGACTTGCCGCTGTTCCACTGGGCGATGGAAGACGCGCTGTACCGCATCGAGCAGGCCTTTGACGGCGTGCTGCGCAATTTCCCCAGCCGCATCGCGGCAACGCTGTTGCGCGCGCTCATCTTCCCGACCGGGATGAAAACCTCATTGCCTTCGGACAAACTGGGGCACCAGGTCGCCACGCTGATGATGCAGCTAGGCGAGGCGCGCGACCGCCTGACTTCCGGCATGTTCCTGCCGGAAAGCAAGGATGACCCGATAGGTGCGCTGGAAGCGGCGCTGCACAGCACCCTGGAATGCGAGCCGCTGCAGGCCAAGGTGGAAGAAGCGCGCAAGAGTTCCGGCCCCATCAGGGTCAGGGGCATGAGCGAACTGGAGCGCATAACCGATGCGCGCAGTAAGGGCGTGCTCAGGCCGGAAGAGGCCATGCTGCTGGAACGCGATTACGAACTCAGGCGCAAGGTGATCATGGTGGATGATTTTGCCCCGGAAGAACTGCCTGCAGCTGCGGGCAGCCGCAAACCTTAGCCAAGATGACCAGCCTGCAAGGCAAAACCATATTCATCACCGGCGCGAGCCGCGGCATCGGGCGGGAAATTGCGTTGCGCTGCGCAAGTGCAGGCGCAAATCTGGTCATCACCGGCAAGACTGCCGACCCTCACCCCAAGCTGCCCGGCACCATCCACACCGTGGCAGCCGAAGTGGAACAGGCGGGCGGCAAGGCGCTGGCGATCCGGCTGGATGTGCGCGAGGAATCCGCCATCCATGCTGCGGTCGAACAGGCCGCGCAGCAATTCGGCGGGATCGATGCGCTCATCAACAATGCCAGTGCCATCAGCCTGACCGGCACGCTGGAAACCCCAGCCAAGCGGCTCGACCTGATGTGGGGCGTAAACATGCGCGCCACTTTCCTCGCTTCGCAGGCATGCATCCCCTGGCTGAAAAAAGCCGCGAATCCGCATATCCTCACGCTGTCACCGCCACTTAACCTGGACCCGAAATGGTTCGCGCCGCATGCGGCTTACACCATTTCCAAGTACGGCATGAGCCTTTCCGCGCTGGGCATGGCGCGCGAATTCGCTGGCGACGGCATCGCGGTGAATTGCCTGTGGCCGCGCACCACCATCGCCACCGCTGCCATCGAATACAATTTCCCGGAAGCCGTGCTGCGCGCATCGCGCAAGCCTGCCATCATGGCAGATGCGGCATTTCACATCCTTACGCGCAAAAGCCGCGAATGCAGCGGCAACTTTTTCGTGGACGAAGACGTGCTGCACGCAGCAGGAGTGGAGGATTTCAGGCAGTACGCGGTATCACCCGGAACGCCGTTGTATCAGGACCTTTTTTTGTAGCACCAGGCATCAGGTGATGTAGCAAAGGCATCGGCGCGGCATTCGCCGCCTGCGCCAGTGCAATATTATAAGGGGGTTGTTATGCAGGGCGACACCATCAAACCAGAAGATGCCGTCACGTTGGGCGGCCTGTTCCTCGAACGCGTCAAACGCACGCCATCCACGGTTGCCTATCGTTATTTCGATGTGCACAAGGAGCAGTGGCTGGACCTGACCTGGGCACAGATGCGCGAGCAGGTTGCGCGCTGGCAAGCCGCGCTGCTGCGCGAAAACCTCCAGGCAGGCGACCGCGTCGCCATCATGCTGCGCAACTGCCCGCAATGGGTGATGTTCGACCAGGCCGCCTTGTCGCTCGGGCTGGTGGTCGTGCCGCTGTATGTGGTGGACCGCCCGGACAACGTCGCCTACATCGTCAACGACTCCGGCGTGAAAGTCGTGCTGTTTGAAACCGCGGAACAGTGGGATGCGCTGAAGACCGTGAAGGACCATATGGGAACGGTGCAGCGCTTCGTCAGCGTGGACCGCATTGCCAACGGCAGCGATGCGCGCCTGCAGTGCGCGGAAGACTGGCTGCCCGCCCAAGCACAACTGGAAGCCAACCGGGTGCGTGACCCCGGCACGCTCGCCACCATCATGTACACCTCCGGCACCACCGGCAAGCCCAAGGGTGTCATGCTGTCGCACAACAACCTGGTGCGCAATGCCTACGCCTCCGTGGCCACGTTCCATGGCGGCATCGGCGTCAACGACATCGCCCTGTCGTTCCTGCCGCTGTCGCATGCCTTTGAGCGCGTACCCGGCTATTACATGTTAATGATGTCCGGCTCGACCGTGGCCTACGCCCGCTCCATCCCCCTGCTGGCCGACGATTTCAAGACCATCCGCCCGACCATCCTGCTGTCGGTGCCGCGCATCTACGAGCGCATCTACAACGCGATTCACACCAAGCTGGAGGAAGGCCCGCCGCTACGGCGCAAGCTGTTTGCGCTCACGGTGGATGTCGGCTGGGATCGTTTCGAATATCAGCAAGGCCGCTCATCATGGAGCGCCAAGCTGCTGCTGTGGCCCATCCTGAAGCGGCTGGTGGCGGACAAGGTGATGGACCGCATGGGCGGACGCCTGCGCGTCTCCATCAGCGGGGGCGCCGCCCTGCCGCCCAAGGTGTCGCGCCTGTTCACCGCCATCGGCCTGCCGCTGCTGCAGGGCTATGGCATGACCGAGACCAGCCCGGTGGTCACGGTCAACCGCATCGAACATAACCTGCCCTCCACCGTGGGCCCGCCCCTGGAAGGCATCGAAGTGCGCATCGGTGAAAAGAATGCGCTGCTGGTGAGGGGGCATTGCAACATGATGGGTTACTGGAACCTCCCCGAGGCCACCGCCGCGATGATAGACAAGGACGGCTGGCTCAACACCGGCGACACCGCCAGCATAGGCGCAAACGGCTACGTCACCATCACCGGACGGCTGAAGGAGATCATCGTCATGTCCAACGGCGAGAAAGTGCCGCCTGCCGACATCGAGGAGGCCATCATGCGCGACAGCCTGTTCGACCAGGTGATGGTGTACGGGGAAGGCCACTCCACACTGGTACTGCTGGCGGTGGTGAATCCCGACAAATGGAAGGAATTCGCACAGCGCGTGGGCGTGCGCCCGGACATGCCGGAATCGCTGCGCGATGCGCGCGTGGAAAAGGAAGTCCTGCAGCGCGTCAGCGCGCAGATGAAGGAATTCCCGGGCTACGCCAAGGTGCAGCGCGCATTGCTGATGCTCGACCCCTGGAACATCGAAAATGGCCTGCTGACGCCGACGCTGAAGCTGAAGCGTCCGCAGGTCTTCCTGCGTTTCGCCAAAGAGATCGACGAACTCTACCATGGGCACTGACATGAGCAGCGAACACCCGGCAACCACCCTGCCGCAGCGCGAGCCGACCACGCGCGTGGTCGCGATGCCTTCGGACGCCAATTACACCGGCGACATCTTCGGCGGCTGGCTGATGGGCCAGGTGGACGTGGCGGGAAGCATCCCCGCCCTGCACCGCGCCCAGGGACGGGTGGCGACCGTGGCGGTGAATTCCTTCGTATTCAAACAGCCCATCTTCGTCGGCGACCTGGTGAGCTTTTACACCCGCATCGTGAAAGTGGGCACCACCTCGATCACGGTGGATGTGGAGGTCTATGCCCAGCGCGACCCGGCCAAGCCGCATTGCGTGAAAGTGACCGAGGCCACGCTGACCTATGTGGCCGTCGGGGACGATCGCCGCCCCCGGCCGCTGCCGCCGGAAAACAACACGTAGCACTCAAACGCAAACGGCTAATACAAGAGAGAACACACATGAGCGATAACTTCCATATCCGCAAGGTTGCCGTCCTGGGCGCAGGCGTGATGGGCGCGCAAATCGCGGCGCACCTGGTCAACGCCAACGTCGAGACCCTGCTGTTCGAGCTGCCCGCCAAGGAAGGCGATCCGAACGGCAACGTGAACAAGGCGCTGGATAATCTCAAAAAGCTCGATCCGGCGCCTGCCGCCAGCCCGGCGAAAATCGGCTTCATCGAGCCCGCCAATTACGAGCAGCACCTGGGAAAACTGCGCGAATGCGACCTCGTCATCGAGGCCATTGCCGAGCGCATGGACTGGAAATCCGACCTGTACCGCAAGGTCGCGCCGTATGTGAACGAGCGCGCCATCTTCGCCAGCAACACCT
Source organism: Gallionellaceae bacterium (assembly GCA_036524005.1). Lineage (GTDB taxonomy): Bacteria > Pseudomonadota > Gammaproteobacteria > Burkholderiales > Gallionellaceae > DATDDB01. Next base: position 11,506 of record DATDDB010000059.1, read on the forward strand.
CGGGCCTCTCCATCAACAAGCTGGCACAGGCCTTTCCCGAGGCCTTGCGCCACCGCTTCTGCGGCATCCACTTCTTCAACCCGCCGCGCTACATGCACCTGGTCGAGCTGATTGCCTGCCGCGAAACCGAGGCGCAGCTCCTGGACCAGCTCGAAACCTTCCTCGTCTCCACGCTCGGCAAGGGCGTGGTGCGCGCCAAGGACACGCCCAATTTCATTGCCAACCGCATCGGCGTGTTCTCCATGCTCGCCACCAAGCACCATGCGGCAGCGTTCAACCTCGGCTTCGACACCGTGGACGCGCTCACCGGGCGCTACCTGGGCCGCCCCAAGAGCGCCACCTTCCGCACGCTGGACATTGTCGGCCTCGACGTATTCGCGCATGTGGTGGACACGATGCGCGAAAACCTCACCGAAGACCCCTGGCACAAGCACTATGAACTGCCCTCCTGGTTCCAGTACCTGGTGGACCAGGGCTCGCTGGGGCAAAAGTCCAAGCGCGGCATCTACCAGAAAATCGGCAAGGAAATCCACGTCCTCGACCTGCATACCCAGCAATACCGACTCTCCGAGGGCAAGGTGGACGATGGCGTGAAGGACATCCTGCGCGAGCGCGACTGGGGCAAGAAACTCGCCGGGCTGCATGACAGCCCGCACCCGCAGGCGCAGTTCCTGTGGGCGGTGTTCCGCGACGTATTCCACTATTGCGCCCAGCACCTGGAGGACATCGCGGGCAACGCGCGCGACCTCGATTTTGCGGTGCGCTGGGGCTTCGGCTGGGACACCGGCCCGTTCGAAATATGGCAGGCCGCGGGCTGGCAGCAAGTGGCGGGCTGGATCGCCGCCGACATCGGTGCGGGCAAGGGCCTGGCCGCCATGCCGCTGCCGGCCTGGGTCACCGAGCCGGACCGCACCGGCGTACACACCAAAGAGGGTTCGTTCGCGCCGGCCGGCAAGCAATATGTACCGCGTTCCTTCCTCCCCGTCTACAAGCGCCAGATTTACCCGGAGATGCTGCTCGGCGAGGAGCGCAAATACGGCGAAACCGTGTTCGAGAACAGCGACATCCGCATGTGGCACGGCGGCGACCGCATCGCCATCGTGAGCTTCAAGACCAAGATGCACACCATCAGCAACGAAGTGCTGGACGGCATCCTGCGCGCGGTGGACGAAGCCGAGAAGCACTTCGACGCACTCATCCTGTGGCAGAGCGAGCCGCCCTTCTCCGCCGGCGCCAACCTGCTGCAGGCGATGCAGGGCCTGCAGGAAGAATCCGCAGGGGGCGGCGGACTGTTCGGCAAGTTGAAGAACGCCACCACCCGCGTGAAATACACCATCGCGGGCGGCGGCGGCCTGGGCGACATCGTGAATGCCGCAGCCGGCAACGTGCCGCGCGTGGCCGACGTGGTCGCCAAGTTCCAGCAGGTCTCGCAGCGCCTGCGCTACGCCCAGGTGCCCACCATCGCGGCCGTGGATGGCTTGACGCTGGGCGGTGGCTGCGAGTTTTCCATGCACTGCTCGCGCATCGTCGCCACCCTGGAAAGCTACATCGGCCTGGTCGAGGTGGGCGTCGGCCTGCTGCCCGCGGGCGGCGGCACCAAGGAAATGGCGATGCGCGCCGCGCATGAGGCGCAGCGCTTCGCCAATGACAACCGCGTGGACATCTTCCCCTTCCTGCGCAAATATTTCCAGAACATCGCCATGGGCGAAGTCGCCAAGAGCGCCGAAATGGCGCGCGAGATGGGCTACTTGAGAGCCTCTGACCGCATCGTGCTCAACCGCTTCGAGCTGCTGCACATCGCCAAGCAAGAAGCCAGAGCGCTCAATGCCAGCGCCTATCGCCCGCCTCTTCATAACCGCCAGGTACAGGTCGCCGGGCGCACCGGCACCGCCACCTTCAAGGCCGCCATGGTCAACATGCTCGAGGGACGCTTCATCTCCGA
>DATDDB010000060.1:0-20519 GCA_036524005.1 Gallionellaceae bacterium
GACGAATGCACGCCGTATCCGGCGGACGAGCAGACGGCAGGAGTGTCCATGCGCCTTTCGTTAAGCTGGGCGGAACGCTCGAAGCGCGCGCATGAAGGTAATCCGAACGCGCTGTTCGGTATCGTGCAGGGCGGCATGCACGAGCATCTGCGCGACGAGTCGCTGGCCGGGCTGATGAACATCGGCTTCGACGGCTATGCCATCGGCGGCCTGTCGGTAGGCGAGCCCAAGGAAGACATGCTGCGCATCCTGCAGCACACTGCCCCCCAGCTGCCCAAGGAAAAGCCGCATTACCTGATGGGCGTGGGTACGCCGGAGGACATCGTCGCGGCGGTCACCCAGGGCATAGACATGTTCGACTGCGTGATGCCCACGCGCAACGCGCGCAACGGCCACCTGTTCACGCGCTTCGGCGATGTGCGCATCAAGAATGCGCAATACCGCATGGACACCGGCCCGCTCGACCCGCAGTGCACCTGCTACACCTGCAGGAATTTCAGCCGTGCCTACCTGCACCACCTGCACCGCCTGGGCGAAATCCTGGGCGCGCGCCTCAACACCATCCACAACCTGCATTACTACCAGGAGCTGATGCGCGACATCCGCGCCGCGATTGAAGCCGGGCGTTTTGCGGAATTCGTGGCCGCATTCCGCCAGGCCAGGGCAGCCGAAAACCCGGTGTAAATTTCCAAGGGCGCCATGTGGTAGAATGCGCGACTTTGAATTTATCCGTTTGAATATATCTGGGAGTATTAAGAAATGTCCTTGAGCCTTATCAGCAATGCCTATGCGGACGGTGCAGCCGCTCCCGCGCAGGATGGCAGTTCCATGATGGTGTTGACCCTGTTCCTGGTGGTCGCATTCGTCTTCATGATGTGGTCGCAGCAAAAGCGCTCCAAGCAGCAAAAGGCGATGGTGGATGCCCTGCAGAAGGGCGACGAGATCGTCACCATCGGCGGCACCCTGGGCCGCGTGGAAAAGACCGGCGACAACTACCTGAGCATCGCGGTCGCCGATAACGTGGTGATCCAGATCCAGCGCTCCGCAGTGCAGAGCGTGCTGCCCAAGGGAACCATCAAGTCCGCCAACTAGGAACGCCGCGATGAACCAATATCCGCTGTGGAAATACCTGCTGATCCTGTTTACCCTGCTGGCCGGGCTGGTTTATACCCTGCCCAACTACTTCGGCGAGGCGCCGGCAGTGCAGATTCAGGCGAAATATGAAAATATCAAGGTAGATGACGCCCTGCTGCAGCGGGTGTTGGGGGTGCTCGGCAACGCAAAGCTGAATGCCGACGCGGCGACGCTGGAAGGAAACAGCATCAAGGTGCGCTTTGCCGACACCGATACCCAGCTCAAGGCCAAGGATATTCTGCAAAAGGAACTGGGCGACAATTACGGCGCGGGGCTCAACCTGGTGCCGCGCTCGCCGCAGTGGATGGCCGGCATCCACGCGCTGCCCATGTACCTGGGTCTCGACTTGCGCGGGGGCATCCATATCCTCACCCAGGTCGACATGCCCAGCGCCCTGACCAAGACCATGGAAGGCTATGCCGGCGACCTGCGCCAGGAGTTGCACGATAAGGATATTCCCTATGCCGGCATCAGCCGCGACGGGCAGGTGGTGGCGGTGCGGTTCCGCGACGCGGAATCGCGCAGCAAGGGCGAGGACATCATCAAGCAGCGCTTCAATGGCCTGCTGCTGAACGGCAAGGAAGAGGGCGGCGAATACCTGCTGCTGGCCACGCTCAAGCAGGAGGAACAGGTGCGCGTGCAGGATGCCGCATTGCAGCAAAACCTGCTGACCCTGCGCAACCGCATCAACAATGCGCTGGCCAGCGGCACGGGACTGGCTGAGCCCATCATCCAGCAGCAGGGCGCGGACCGCATCGTGATCCAGGTGCCCGGCGTGCAGGACCCGGCCCTGATCAAGGAGCTGATCGGCCGCACCGCCACGCTGGAAGTGCGCATGGTGGATGACGAGCATCCCTATGCGCCGGGCGGGGTCGTGCCCTTCGGTGACGAAGTGTTCAAGGATCGCGACGGCAGCACGCTGCTGGTGAAGAAGTCCGTGATCCTGACCGGCGAGCGCCTCACCGACGCGCAGCCGGGCTTCGATGGCCGCACCAATGAACCCGCGGTGCACCTCACCCTGGATGGCGTGGGAGCGCAAAAATTCAAGATTGCGACCAAGGAAAACGTGGGTAAGCGCATGGCCATCCTCCTGTTCGAAAAAGAGAACGGCGTGATGAAGGGCGAGGTGGTGACCGCGCCCAGGATCAACGAGGAAATCGGGGGCGGCCGCGTGCAGATCAGCGGCCATATGACTTCGCAAGAGGCGAGCAAGACCGCGCTGCTGCTGCGCTCCGGCGCGCTGGCGGCGCCGGTGGAGATCGTGGAAGAGCGCACCGTCGGCCCCAGCCTGGGTGCGGACAACATTTCGCGCGGCTTCCACTCCACCTGGATAGGCTTTGCCGCGATCACCTTGTTCATGATCGCCTATTACATGATGTTCGGCACGGTCTCCGTGCTGTCGCTGGGCACCAACCTGCTGCTGCTGGTGGGCGCGCTCTCCGTGGCGCAGGCCACGCTGACCCTGCCCGGCATGGCGGGCATTGCGCTGACGCTGGGCATGGCGATCGACTCCAACGTGCTGATCAACGAGCGCATCCGCGAGGAGCTGCGCAATGGCGTCTCGCCGCAGGCGGCGATACATGCCGGTTACGACCGCGCCTTTGGCACCATCCTCGACTCCAACGTCACCACCTTCATCGCCGGTTTCGCGCTGCTGGTGTTCGGCACCGGGCCGGTGCAGGGCTTTGCGGTGGTGCTGTGCCTGGGCATCGCGACCTCGATGTTCAGCTCGGTGCTGGTGTCGCGCGCGCTGGTGAACCTGATTTACGGGCGCAGGGCGCGCCTCGCCAAAGTGGCGATAGGCTAAGGAACAAGTCACATGGAATTCTTCAAGATCAAAAAAGACATCCCGTTCATGAGCTACGGGAAAATCACCACCAGCATTTCGCTGGTGACGTTCATCCTCGCAGTGTTCTTCCTCGCCACGCGCGGCCTGAATTTCGGCGTGGATTTCACCGGCGGCACGCAAATGGAAGTGCACTACGCACAGCCTGCCGACCTGGAAAAGATCCGCACCGAAATGGCCGGGATGGGCATGCCGGATGCGCAGGTGAAGAATTTCGGCAGCAGCCTGGACGTGCTGATCACCGTGCCGCTGAAATCGAACAAGCTGGGCGCCAAGCTGGCGGATGAGGTGCGCGGCAGGCTGCATGCGCAGGATGCCAGTTCCGAAATGCGCCGCGTCGAATTCGTCGGCCCGCAGGTGGGCAAGGACCTGGTGGACAAGGGCCTGCTCGCGCTGCTGCTGGTCTCGATCGGCATCGTGTGCTATCTGTGGATACGCTTCGAATGGAAATTCGGTCTGGCGGCGATCATCGCCAACCTGCACGACGTGGTGATCATCCTCGGCTTCTTCGCCTTCTTCCAGTGGGAATTTTCGCTCACCGTGCTGGCGGCGGTGCTGGCGGTGCTGGGCTACTCGGTGAACGAGTCGGTGGTGGTGTTCGACCGGATCCGCGAGAACTTCCGCAAGATGCGCAAGACCGAGGTGAACGAGATCATCGATAACGCCATCACGCGCACCATGTCGCGCACCATCATCACCCACGGCTGCACCCAGATGATGGTCACCTCGATGCTGTTCTTTGGCGGCGAGACGCTGCATTACTTCGCGCTGGCGCTCACCATCGGCATCCTGTTCAGTATCTATTCGTCGGTGCTGGTGGCCAGCCCGCTGCTGATGATGTTCGGCGTGTCGCGCGAGGATTTCATCAAGCCGGAAAAGGCGGAAGCGGAAGAAGTCCTGCCCTGACAGGCGGTGAAATAACTGCTGCGCTTGGCCTGACTGCGTTGCGCAAGGACTCGAAATGCTCATTTACTGCCGTGTAAACTCCGCTTTCTCGTCCTTGTGCGCCTTGCCAGACCATCGCTCGCGACGTTCTTTCAGCCGCCTGCAATAGTAGTCACACATAATTCGCGTGCAATAACATGCTAGACATTATCCTCCACCTCGACACCCACCTGCTCGCGCTGGTGCAGCAGTATGGCGCGTGGGTGTATGCCATCCTGTTCCTGATCATCTTCTGCGAGACCGGGCTGGTGATCGCGCCGTTCCTGCCCGGCGATTCGCTGCTGTTCGTGGCCGGGGCGCTCGCGGGCGGCGGTGCGCTGCAAGTGGAATGGGTCATGCCGCTGCTGATGCTGGCAGCTTTTGCGGGCGACAACACCAATTACTGGATCGGACGCGGCGCGGGGAAGTGGCTGGTCCATCACCTGGGCGGGCGCTTGATCAACCGGGAGAACCTGGACCGCACCCATGCTTTCTACGAAAAGCACGGTGGCAAGACCATCGTGTTTGCGCGCTTCTTGCCCATCATCCGCACCTTTGCGCCGTTCGTGGCGGGCATCGGACAGATGCGCTACCGCCTGTTCCTGCTGTTCAGTGCGCTGGGCAGCCTGGCCTGGATCTCGACCTTCGTCGTGGGCGGCTATTTCTTCGGCAACATCCCGGTGATCAAGAACAACCTCACGCTGATGACGCTGGGCATCATCATCGTATCCCTCCTGCCTGCTTTCATCCGCTTCCTGCAGCACTGGAAGCGCAGCTCGGCAAAATAAAAAGGGCGGTCACCCGCCCGTTTTTATTGCTGCTGTTTTCGTAGCCTCAAGCCGTCTCACTCATTGCGGCGCGCGTGCGCGCAAGCAGGCTGTCCAGCGTATCGTTGGGCAGAACCTTGGCGGCGCCCATTGCCAGCACCACCGGCGGCAGCGCGTCCCCGCCGGGAGTGACGATGGTGGTCTGGTTGATTTCTTCCTGCAGCCGCCCGATGACATAGCGGACGTTTTCTTCCTCGGTGTGCGGCAGGAATACGGCAAACTGGTCCTCGCTGAGGTGGGCGGCCATGTCGTTCGGGCGCAGGCAGCGCAGCAGGGTCTGGGCGATGGTGCGCTGTGCCTGGTCGCAGCCCAGGCTGCCGAAGTGGGTGTCGTATTGCGCGAAATTCATGAACTTCACCAGGATGAACGACGAAGGCTGCTTGGTCATGGTGTGGCGATGGATCAGGCGCGCGATGTTTTCCGAGAGCCAGCGGCGGTTGTAGATGCCGGTGGTGTGGTTGATGTAGTCCAGGGCTTCGTAGCCGTGCAGCGACTCCACGCTCTCGGCCAGCAGCTGGTTGCTGGAGATCATGCGGTGAGCCAGGATGTTCAGCATGTTATGCGAGGCCTGCAATGACTCGTTGAGTATGGTCCAGACATCCGCATGGCTGATGGCCAGCAGTTCGCAAGGGGTGGCGGCGATGACGAAGGCGGTGACCTGGTTGTCGTCGAACATCGACATTTCGCCCACGCATTCGCTCTGGCCGAACAGGGCGAGCGGGCGTGTGTCGTCCACGTTGACCTGGGCGCGCAGCCTGCCGGAAAGGATGATATAGACATAATCATTCGCCTTGCCCGGCGCCAGCAGGACCTGCTCGGGCGTCAGCTTGACGCGGGTGGTTTTCATGAGCATGGCGGCGAGCAGGCTGCTGCGCACTTTCCTGAACAGCGGCGATTCCTGCAGCAAGGCGATGATTTCCGTCGAGTTCATGTTGAATCTCCTGGTCCCTGGGTTATGGCTTCTTGTTAGTCCTGATAGGTTTCCCGGCGCACATGGTCGGCCCAGTTATTCGGCGTCTCAAACAGGCGCACGCGCTCCAGCCGCAGATGGTTGCCGTAGGTGTCGCGATAGGCGTCATTCAGCGTGTCGAAGGCGATCAGCGCCAGGTTCTCGGCGGTGGGAATGACATCCAGCACCACGGTCTTGTGCCCGGGCAGGGTCGCCAGGAAATCCAGCACCACGCGGTCGCCGCGATACACCAGGAAGGCATGGTCCCAGGCGTCCACCAGCAGCTCCTTGGCGATGCGCTTCACATCGGAAAAGTCCATCACCATGCCTTCGTCGGAAGCGCCATGGGCAGTGATGATGTCGCCCGAGAGCGTGATCTCGACGGCGTAGCGGTGGCCATGCAGGTGCTTGCACTGGCTGTTGTGATTGGGGATGCGATGGCCAGCATCGAATTCAAGGCGGCGGGTGATTTGCATGCGCACATTATAACTTGAATGCGCCAACTGCGCGCCGCAAGGCCGGCAGCTCATTGCGCTCGTCCACGCCGCCATAGCGCAAGGCGACATACCGCGCGGTGATCTCGGCGATGGCGGCGGAATGCTGCGGCCAGGCCTGCGTTGCGCGCGCGGCAAAATCCAGCGGCCCCTCGTGTGTGGCGCGCGCCAGCCCGGATTTTTCCAGCCTGCGGCAGAATTTCAGGTACAGGCGCTGCGCCTCGCTGATGCGGCGCGCATACAGGCGGCGCAGCATCAGCAGCGCAAACACTCCGATCAGCAGTCCCAGGGTGCCCATGATGTACAGCGCCAGCTTGCCCCAGGTGATGTCGGCCATGCCCAGCTTGTCGAGCAGGGAAAGCTGGTGCGCGGCGTCGTAGCCCAGCACCCACTGGTTCCACTGGTAGGCGATCAGGTCCAGGTTGAAGCGCAGCCTGAGCAGCCATGCCGAGGAGGTGCGCGCCATCAGGGGCAGGGCGGCATTGTTGGGCACCGCGGCGGCCAGGCCGCTTTGCACGCGTGCCGGAGAAACCGCGGCCGTGGGGTCCACGCGCACCCAGCCGCGCCCCTGCAGCCAGACCTCGGCCCAGGCGTGGGCATCGGACTGGCGCACGATGAAATATCCGCCCAGCGCGTTGTACTGTCCTCCCTGGTAGCCGGTGACCACCCGTGCCGGGATGCCGGCCGCGCGCATCAGGAACACGAAGCTGCTGGCATAGTGCTCGCAAAATCCCGCACGCGTGTCGAACAGGAAATCGTCAACGGCGTTGGGGCCGAGCTGTGGCGGCTCCAGCGTGTAAGTGAAGCCCTGCTGGCTGAAATGGCGCAGGGCAGCCAGCATGATGATGTCGTTGCTGGGGTAGGTCTTGCGCCATTCCTGCGCCAGCTGGCGCGCGCGCGGGTTGATCCCCGCTGGCAGCTGCAATGCCTGACGCAACTGGAACGGCTCTTCCTCGGCATTGGCGCGGAAAGCAAGCTGTGACCGCACCTCATACTGCAGGCGGGTGCTGACGATGTTCCTGCGCCGCAGCTGAAAGTCGTTGGTCTGAAACGAGGCGATCGAGGTGAACACCGGCATTTCCAGCGCAAACAGCCATGTCTTGTAGTGCGGCTCGAGCATGACGCTGTAATCGGACTCGGCGGACAGGTTGTCGAGCTGCGGGGGCCTTCCGGGCGGCCCCTTGGCCATGGTCCAGCTCCGGCCGTCGTATTCCGTCAGCACCGGGCCGCGCCAGTACATCTGCTCGCGCAAAGGCGGGGCGTCCTTGAACGTCACGCGGAAGGCGATTTCGTCCGACAGCGACAGCTTGCTGATGCTGCCGGGCGACATGGAGTCGGTCAGGCCGGTTTTGGAAAGGTCATCCTGCGGCATGCCCCACAGCGGCCCCTGCACACGCGGGAACAAAATGAACAGCACCAGCATCAGCGGGACGGATTGCGCCATCAGCAACCCTGCCACGCGCAGCCTGGGCTTCAGACGCATGCCTGCGCTTTGCAGGTGCAGCCAGGTGGTGACGATGGCCAGCAGCGTGGCAAACATGAACAGCGCGGTGAGTATGGTCTGCGAATAGAAAAAATTGGTGATGATGACGAAGCAGGACAGGTAGATTGCCAGCGTGGCATCGCGCGGAGTGCGCAACTCCAGCATTTTCAGCGAAGTGAGCATGACCAGCAGGGTGACGCTCGCCTCCTGGCTGAACAGGGTGTGAAACTCGATCAGCAGCCCGATGATGCCGCCCACGGTGATCACCGGCGGCAGCCAGCGATTGCCCAGCGCCAGGCCGATGCGGGCAAGATAGCCGCGCCAGGCCAGCGCCAGCACGCAAACTGCGCTCACCCACAGCGGCAGGTGGTCGGCGTGCGGCGCGCTCACCATCAGCACCGCAAGCAGCAAGCCGTAGACGAGGGGGGGGCTGAGCGGCCTGGACTCGGCCATCACTGTTCCTCCAGCCCGAACAAGGCCACCGCGCGCAGGCATTCGTCGCGGTGCGCAATGCCCCGCTCCGGCGGCAATTCCACGCCGGGCAGGCGCAGGCCATAGGCCATGCCCTGCGCCTCGGCATCCAGTATCCAGCGCGTCATGATCGCCAGCCGGTGCTCGATGTCGGCGGCAGGGGCAGCCATCAGGTCCAGCCACAGCTCATTGCCCTGCACCGCGTTGTATTGCATGACCTGCAGGCCTTGTTCGCGCGCCAGCGCCTTCCAGGCAATGCGCTGCAGCGTATCGCCCGGCGCATAACTGCGCAGACCGGCAAAATCCTCGTCCCCGGCCGCGCTGACCGAGCCGGTGCCGCTGGGGGCGGCACTGGGAGGCAACTGGGCTGATTCGGCCGGCTTGGGATAGACCAGCGCCCGCGTGTCGAAGTGGAGGTAGGACCAGCAATAAAACAGGCCCAGCGGAAATTCGGTGTATACCGTCAATCCCCCCGGCGCCAGCCAGCCGCGCCGCTCGGAGGGGATGAGCAGCTTTATTTCAGCATGCCCGCCCGCGGCAATGTCGAAGCTGGTGTGGTGGCCTTTCTGGTCGCGCAGGTGCAGGCCATAGCGCGCGAGCGTGCCCGGATTGTTGAAGTGGAACTGGAATTCCGCGCTGTCCCCGGCGAAAACCGGCGCCGCGCGTCCGGCGTGAATCTCCAGCTTAACCATGTTGCGGAAGGTGTGCAGCATGGACATCACCGCCATGGTGGCCAGCAGGAAGGTCAGCACATAGCCCAGGCTCAGCACATAGTTGATGTCGCCCAGCAGCATCAGCGCCAGCACCCCGGCGAAAGCGATGCCGCGTGGCGTCGGGACGATGTAGATGCTGCGCTGGTTGAAGGTGACCGTGCCCTCGTGGTATTGCTGGCGGCCCAGAGCCCAGGCGGTGAAGCGTTGTTGCAGGGAGGCGAACATTTGGCGTGATGACGGGCGATCCGTCAGGGAATCGCCACGGCCTCGATCAGCTCGCGCGCCAGCTTGTCGCCGTCCTGCCTGAGCCCTTCCTGCACGCTTTGCAGGCGGTGGCTGGCCACGCCCGGCAATACGGCCTGCACGTCTTCCGGCACCACGGCGTTGCGCCCGTCCAGCAGCGCCCAGGCGCGGGCCGCGCCAATCAGCGAAAGCCCGGCGCGGGGCGAGAGGCCATGCACGAAACGCGCGGATTCGCGCGTATGGCGCACGATGGCCTGCACGTAGTCGAGCAGGGCGGGGGAAACGAACACCTGCTTCACCTGCTGCTGCAGGGCGAGCAATTCGGCGGCGCTCATTTGCGGGGCGAGCTTGGACACGATCTCGCGCCGCTCCACGCCCGCGAGCAGGCCGCGCTCGGCGGTCGCGTCCGGGTAGCCCAGCTGGATGCGCATCAGGAAGCGGTCGAGCTGCGATTCGGGCAGCGGAAAGGTGCCGATCTGGTAAGTGGGGTTCTGCGTGGCGATCACGAAAAACGGCGTGGGCAGCGGGCGGGTCTCGCCCTCGATGGTGACCTGCTGCTCCTCCATCGCCTCCAGCAGCGCGCTTTGCGTCTTGGGCATGGCGCGGTTCACCTCGTCGGCCAGGATCATCTGGGCGAAAATCGGGCCGGGGTGGAACTTGAATTCGCTGGAATCGCGCTGGAAGATGGACACCCCCAGGATGTCGGCGGGCAGCATGTCGCTGGTGAACTGGATGCGGTGGAACTGCAATCCCAATGAGCGCGCCAGCGCATGCGCCAGCGTGGTCTTGCCCACACCGGGCAGGTCCTCGATCAGCAGGTGGCCGCGCGCCAGCAGGCAGGCCAGCGCCAGGCGTATCTGGTGCGGCTTGCCGAGAATCACTTGTTCGGTCTGGGCGATGACGTTGTGGAGTGGGGCGCTCATAGGGGATTATTGTTGGTTGGATATGGGGTATTTAATCACAGCGAGGCGGGGAGTACCAACCTTGCATTGCCCCTGTGGGAGTTGCGGGTGTTGCTGAGCTACAGCAAGATCGCCGCCACCACCCTGCGGTGTTCCGATGCCAGGATGTTGTAGGTACGGCAGGCGGCGGGGGTGTCCATGCATTCCACGCTGATGCGGGCGTCGGTCAGTTGCCGGTACAGGCGCGGGTGGGGGAAGCGCAGTTTTTGGCCGGTGCCGAGCAGGACGACTTCGGGCTTGAGTTCGAGCAGGCTGGCAAAGTGGCTTTCTTCGAGCGCGGCAAAGTCCTGCGCGGGCCAGTCGGGCAGCACCCGTTCCGGGGTGACAATGAGGGGCTTTTCAAAGCGCGCGCCGTTGACCATGACATAGCCCGAGCCGTGCGCAGTGAAAAATTTCATTCCGGGGGCGAGTGCAAGCTGTAGTTTCAAGGGGACTCCATTTGCCGCAAAGGGGCGGGTCGGCTAAAATTGCGTTCTTTATGCCCCGCGGTTTCCAGGGGCAATGCCGGCGTAGACGCATAGTGCGAATTTTACCGGATTGCGCAGTATTGAGGAACCGCAGAATGCGAGTGCGAATTGAAACTTTCTAATCCTTCCGAACTGGATACCGTGCGCCCGGTGCTGAAATCCGCCAAGCTGGCCAATGTCTGCTATGACATCCGCGGCCCGGTGATGGCGCGCGCCAAGCAGATGGAGGACGAAGGCCACCGCATCATCAAGCTCAACATCGGCAACCTGGCGCCATTCGGTTTTGAGGCGCCGGAGGAAATCCAGCAGGATGTGATCCGCAACCTGCCAAATTCCTCCGGCTATTCCGACTCCAAGGGGCTGTTCGCCGCGCGCAAGGCGATCATGCACTATGCGCAGCAGAAGAACATCCGCGGCGTGGGGCTGGAGGATATATTCATCGGCAATGGCGCATCCGAGCTGATCGTGATGTCCATGCAGGGCCTGCTCAACACCGGCGACGAGGTGCTGGTGCCCGCGCCCGACTACCCGCTGTGGACCGCGGCGGTGACGCTGGCTGGGGGCGCGGCGCGCCATTACATCTGCGACGAGCAGAGCGGCTGGCTGCCCGACCTGGCCGACATGAAGGCCAAGATCAACGCGAACACGCGCGCGATCGTGTTGATCAACCCGAACAACCCGACCGGCGCGCTGTATCCCGACGCCCTGCTGCTCGAGGTGATCGAACTCGCGCGCCGCCACAACCTGATCATCTTCGCCGACGAAATCTACGACAAGGTGCTGTACGACGGCGCGACGCATACCTCCATCGCCTCGATGGCGGACGACGTGCTGTTCGTCACCCTGAACGGTTTGTCCAAGAACTACCGCGCCTGCGGCTACCGCTCGGGCTGGATGATCATTTCCGGCGCCAAGAAGCACGCCCAGGATTACCTCGACGGCCTGAACATCCTGGCCTCGATGCGGCTGTGCTCCAACGTGCCCGGCCAGTACGCGATCCAGACCGCGCTCGGCGGCTACCAGAGCATCAACGACCTGGTTGCGCCCGGCGGGCGGCTGTACAAGCAGCGCGAACTGGCGCACCAGCTGCTCACCGACATCCCGGGCGTGACCTGCGTCAAGCCCAAGGCCGCGCTGTATATGTTCCCGCGCCTCGACCCCAAAATGTACCCGATCGAGGATGACCAGAAATTCATCCTCGAATTGCTGGAAACCGAAAAAGTGCTGGTGGTGCAGGGCAGCGGCTTCAACTGGCCGCACCCCGACCACTTCCGCGTGGTGTTCCTGCCCAACGCGGACGATCTCGGCGAGGCGGTCGGGCGCATTGCGCGGTTCCTGGAGTATTACCGCAAGCGGTACGGAAAATAATGGAGCACCCGCAAATCTACTGTGCAATTCGATGGCGGCGTTGCACGGTGCTCGGAATCCTCATGTACTTGTTTGTACACTCCGGCTCCTGCGCGCCGTGCGCCTTGCCCTCGAATTGCTCGTGACGATTTTCGCGTGCTCCAATAAGTTAATAGGACTGAAAATAAAATGAAACCAATCAACGTAGGACTGCTCGGCATCGGCACCGTCGGCGGCGGCACGTACACCGTGCTGCAGCGCAATGCGGAAGAGATCGCGCGCCGCGCCGGGCGCCCGATCCGCATCACCGTGGTGGCGGACAAGAACCTGGAGCTCGCGAACAGGATCACCGGCGGCAAGTGCCGTGTGACCGACGATGCCTTCTCGGTGGTGAACGACCATGACGTGGACATCGTGGTCGAGCTGATCGGCGGCTACGGCGTGGCCAAGGACCTGGTGCTGAAGGCGATCCGTAACGGCAAGCATGTGGTCACTGCCAACAAGGCGCTGCTGGCGGTGCACGGCAACGAGATTTTCCTGGAAGCGCAGAAGATGCGCGTGATGGTCGCCTTCGAGGCGGCAGTGGCGGGTGGCATCCCCATCATCAAGGCGGTGCGCGAAGGCCTGGCGGCCAACCGCATCGAATGGATCGCCGGCATCATCAACGGCACCACCAACTTCATCCTGTCCGAGATGCGCGACAAGGGCCTGAGCTTCGACGCCGTGCTGAAGGAGGCGCAACGCCTGGGCTATGCCGAGTCCGACCCCACCTTCGACATCGAGGGCGTGGACGCCGCGCACAAGATCACCATCCTGTCCGCGCTTGCATTCGGCACGCCGATGCAGTTCGTGAAGGCGCACGTCGAAGGCATTTCCAAACTGGACGCCGCCGACATCAAATACGCCGAGCAGCTCGGCTATCGCATCAAGCTGCTGGGCATCACCCGCAGGACCAAGGAAGGCATCGAGCTTAGGGTGCACCCGACCCTGATCCCGTCCAGGCGCCTGATCGCCAATGTCGAGGGCGCCATGAACGCCGTGCTGGTGCAGGGCGACGCGGTTGGCGCCACGCTGTATTATGGCAAGGGCGCGGGCGCCGAGCCCACCGCCAGCGCGGTGATCGCCGACCTGGTGGACGTGACGCGCATGCACACCGCCGACCCGGAAAACCGCGTGCCGCACCTCGCTTTCCAGCCCAACCAGCTGGCGAACATTCCCATCCTGCCGATGGACGAAGTGCAGACCAGCTACTACCTGCGCCTGCGCGTGGCGGACAAGCCGGGCGTGCTGGCCGACATCACGCGCATCCTGGCGGACGAACAGATTTCCATTGACGCCGTGAACCAGAAGGAACCCGCCGAGGGTGAAGAGCAGACCGACCTCATCATGCTCACCCACCAGACGCGCGAAAAGAGCATCAACGCGGCGATCGCGAAAATGGAAAAGCTGCCTGCGGTGCAGGGGAAGGTGACCCGGCTCAGGCTGGAAGAGCTGGGCAAATAGAAACCTGCTGCGCAGCCAGATTGCGGCACTCTGTGGCGCCGATGACACAGCTTTTTCTGGTTGAAGACATATAACGTTCTCTGAACGACAGCGAGCCATACATGAAATACATTTCTACCCGCGGCAATGCGCCTGCGAAGACCTTTACCGAAATCCTGCTGGGCGGGCTGGCGCCGGACGGCGGCCTGTACCTGCCGGAACAGTATCCGCAGGTGAGCAAGGCTGAGCTGGATGCCTGGCGCAAGCTGTCCTATCCCGATTTGGCGTTCGCGGTGCTGTCCAAGTTTGCCACCGACATTCCGGCGGCAGACTTGCGCGCCATCGTGAACAAAACCTACACCCGTGAGGTGTACAGCAACGGCCGCGCCGATTCGGATTTCTCCCAGATTACCCCGCTGCGCACCCTGGATTCCGGGGTGCACATCCTTGAGCTCTCCAACGGCCCGACCCTGGCCTTCAAGGACATGGCGATGCAGCTCCTGGGCAACCTGTTCGAGTATGCGCTGGCGAAGCAGAACGAGGAGCTGAACATCCTCGGTGCCACTTCCGGCGATACCGGTTCCGCCGCGGAATACGCCATGCGCGGCAAGCGCGGCATCCGCGTGTTCATGCTCTCGCCGCACGGCAAGATGAGCGCGTTCCAGCGCGCGCAGATGTACTCGCTGCAGGACCCCAACATCTTCAATATCGCCATCGAGGGCATGTTCGACGACGCGCAGGACATGGTTAAGGCCGTGTCCAACGACCACGCGTTCAAGGCCAGGTGCAAGATCGGCACGGTCAACTCGATCAACTGGGCGCGCGTCTCGGCGCAGGTGGTGTATTACTTCAAGGGCTATTTCGCCGCGACCAAAAACAATGACGAGCAGGTGGCGTTCTCCGTGCCCTCCGGCAACTTCGGCAACGTGTGCGCCGGGCACATCGCGCGCATGATGGGGCTGCCCATCGGCCAGCTGATCGCCGCCACCAACGAGAACGACGTGCTGGACGAATTTTTCCGCACCGGCGTTTACCGCCCGCGCGACACCGGCCACACCTACGAGACCAGCAGCCCCTCGATGGACATCTCCAAGGCCAGCAATTTCGAGCGCTTCATGTACGACCTGGTCGGGCGCGATGCGGCCAAGGTGCGCGAATTCTGGAGCAAGGTGGACAAGGGCGGCGCATTCGATATCCGCAACACCCCCTATTGGGAGGCGCTGCCCAAATTCGAGTTTGCCTCCGGCAAGAGCACCCACCAGGACCGGCTCAAGACCATACGCGAGCTGTGGGAGGAATACGGCGTGATGGTGGACCCGCACACCGCGGACGGCGTGAAGGTCGGACTGGAGCAGCGCCGCCCCAGCCTCCCCCTGGTCTGCCTGGAAACCGCTCTGCCCGCCAAGTTCGCCGAAACCATCCAGGAGGCGCTGGGCCGCGACCCGGAGCGTCCCGCCAGGCTGGCGGGCATCGAAAAGCTGCCGCAGCGCTGCGAAATCATGACGGCGGACGTGGAAAAACTGAAGGCATTTATTTCTGTGAATATTTCGTAGTAAAATTTACACTTCGCCTTCATAGGGTCGCCGTTTGAACAATCTCATCCTGCTTATCCTGTGTTTCATTGCCGGCATGCTGCTGCGCCATTTCCGGCGCATGCCGGATAACGCGCCGGCCACGCTCAACAGTTTCATCATCCACGTCTCGCTGCCCGCGCTGACGCTGCTGTACGTCCACCAGTTCAAGCTCTCATGGAGCGTGCTGCTGGTCGGGTTGATGGCCTGGATCGTATTCGGCCTGTCGGCCGGAGTTTTCTGGCTGCTGGGGCGCTGGCTGAAACTTTCGCGCGCCACCACCGGCGCCTTGATGCTGACCGGAGGCCTGGGCAACACCTCGTTCTTCGGTTTGCCCATGGTCGAGGCTTACTTTGGCAAGGACGGCATCGCCACGGCCATCATCGTCGACCAGTTGGGCTCGTTTTTCGCGCTGTCCGTGCTGGGCATCACCGTGGCGGGCATCTATTCCTCGGGCCGCCCAAGGGCAGGCGAGATCGCAAAACGTATTCTCGCGTTCCCCCCTTTCATTTCGCTGGCCGCAGCGCTGCTGCTGATTCCAGTGAATTACCCGGGCTGGTTCTCCGCGCTGCTGGGCCGCCTGGGCGACACCCTGGCCCCGCTGGCGCTGCTCTCGGTGGGCATGCAGCTGCGCCTGGGGCACGTGGCCGAGCACAAGCGTAACCTCGCCATCGGCCTGGGATTCAAGCTGCTGGCTGCCCCTCTGGCGATCTACCTGTTGTATGTGATCCTGCTCGGCGCCCACGGGCAGGCGATCCGCGTCACCATCTTCGAGGCCGCCATGCCGCCCATGATCACCGCGGCCATCGTTGCAACCGAACACAAGCTCAATCCGCCATTGGCCAATGCCATGGTGGCAGTCGGGCTGCTGGCTTCCTTTGCCACGCTGTACGGCTGGTCGCAACTCCTTGTGCATGCATGAAAGCCGAAAGGAAACAATCAACATGAGTTCAAGCAATAAACGACTGGTATTCAAGATTGCCGCGCCGGGATTGGCTCTGCTGGGTGCAGGCGCCTGGATGCTGGCCGGCCACAGCCATGCCGATCCGGCCGCTCCCGCCGTTTCATCTGCCGGGCGCCCGGCGCTGACCGTGCGCACCACCATGCTGCGCCCCGAAAAATGGTCGCGCACGCTGGAGGCCAACGGCAGCATCGTGCCGTGGCAGGAGGCCGTCATCGGCGCGCAGGTGCAGGGATTGCGCATCGCGGAAGTGAGAGTCAGCATCGGCGACCGTGTGCAGCAGGGCGAGGTGCTGGCCACGCTCGACAACGTGGTGCGCGCCGAAGGCGATGCGCCGCATGTGGCGCAGGGGCGCATCGTGGCGCCCGATTCCGGCATCATCTCGGCGGCAAATGCCACAGTGGGTTCCATGTCGCAGCCGGGGGCGGAACTGTTCCGCCTGATCCGCAAGGGCAGGCTGGAATGGCATGCCGACCTCGTGGCGGACGAGCTGATGCTGCTCAAGCGCGGCATGACGGCGGAAATTATGCTGGGCGAGGGACGGGTCATCAAGGGCACGGTGCGCGCGATCTCGCCCTCGGTGGACCCCAAGACGCGCTATGGCTATGCGCTGGTTTCCCTGCCGGAAAGCGACGGCATCGTCGCCGGGGCATTCGCACGCGGCGTGTTCGATGTCAGCGGCGGCAAGAAAACACTGATGTCCCTGCCGCAGTCAGCCGTGATGCAGCGCGGCAGCCAGACTTTCGTGCTGGTGGTGGGGGATGACAAGCATGTGCACGAGCGCCCGGTGAAAATCGGGCAGCGCAACGGCGACCGGGTGCAGATCAGGGGAGGGCTGGAGCCCGCCGAGCAGGTGGTCGAAACCGGCGGAGCCTTCCTGACCGAAGGCGATGTCGTGCAAGTGATCAAGAACTGAGGCCGGCGCAGATGAACGTATCCGCCTGGTCCATACGCAACCCCATTCCCGCGCTGCTCGGCTTCACCATGCTTGGCATCATGGGCCTCATGGCGTTCAAGGCCATGAAAATCCAGTTGTTCCCCGACGTCGATCTGCCGATGATCACGGTGACTTCCACCCTGCCGGGCGCCTCGCCCGACCAGATGGAGGCGGAAGTGGCGCGCAAGGTCGAAAACGCGCTGGCCGGCACCCAGGGCCTGAAACACCTGTACACCCAGGTCAAGGACGGCAGCGCCATCGTCAGCGCCGAGTTCCAGCTGGAACGCGACTCGCGCCTGGCGCTGGAGGATGTGCGCTCGGCCGTGTCGCGCATCCGCGGCGACCTGCCGCGCGAAATGCTCGATCCGGTGGTCACCAAGGTGGAGCTCTCCGGCAAGCCCATCCTGACCTACAGCATCGCAGCGCCCAACATGAGCGAAGAGCAGCTGTCGTGGTTCGTGGACAACGACGTGACCCGCCTGCTGCTCGGCGTGAAGGGCGTGGGCAGCGTTGCGCGGGTGGGCGGCGTGACCCGCCAGATACGGGTGGAGCTCGATCCGGCCAAGATGCTGGCGCTGAACGTCACCGCGTCGGAAATATCCAGCCAGCTGCGCCAGATCCAGCAGGAAGCGCCGGGCGGGCGCACCGACCTGGGCGGCATGGAACAATCGGTGCGCACCGTGGCGACGGTGAAAACCGCGGAACAGCTGGCGGAGATGGACATCAGCCTGCGCGACGGGCGCCATGTGCGCCTGGGGCAGGTGGCGGATGTGGCCGACACCATTGCCGAGCGGCGCTCGGCGGCGCTGCTGGACGGGGTGCCGGTGGTGGGGTTCGAAATCACGCGCTCGCTGGGCGCGAGCGATGTGGATGTGGCCGAGGGGATCAACCAGGCGCTGGCCAGGCTCAGGGAGTCGCACCCCGAAATCAGCACCGCGCGTGTATTCAACATGGTGGACCGCGTGTACGAGACCTACAAGGGCTCGATGGAAATGATCTTCGAGGGCGCGGCGCTGGCGGTGCTGGTGGTGATCTTCTTCCTGCGCAACGCGCGCGCCACCCTGGTGGCGGCGACTGCGCTGCCGCTGGCCGTCATTCCCACCTTCGCCATCATGTACCTGCTCGGCTTCTCCATCAGCATGGTGACGCTGCTCGCGCTGTCGCTGGTGGTCGGCGTGCTGGTGGACGACGCCATCGTGGAAATCGAGAACATCATGCGCCATCTGGAGATGGGCAAGAAGCCGTACGAAGCGGCGATGGAGGCGGCGGATGAAATCGGCATGGCGGTGATCGCCACCACCTTCACGCTGGTGGCGGTGTTCCTGCCCACCGCCTTCATGGGCGGCGTGGCGGGCCGCTTCTTCGTGCAATTCGGCTGGACCGCGGCGGTGGCGGTGATGTTCTCGCTGGTGGTGGCGCGTTTGCTCACGCCCATGCTCTCGGCCTACATGCTGAAGCCGCGCACCCTGCACGCCACGCCGCGCTGGCTCAGGCTGTACCTGGACTGGGCGCAATGGTGCCTGGACAACCGCAAGACCACGCTGGCGCTGACGGCGGCATTCTTTGTCGGCTCGCTGTTGCTGGCCAAAACGCTGCCTTCCGCATTCCAGCCCAAGGACAACGATTCGCAGACCCAGGTGACGCTGACGCTGCCGCCGGGCAGCAAGCTGGAACACTCCTATGCATTGGCTGAACAGGCCAGGGAAATCATCCGCCGCAACCCGGAAGTCACCCATGTCTATACCGCAATCGGCGGCGGCATGTCCGGCGGCAATGCATTCGAGCCGGCGGGGGCGGCGGATGTGCGCAAGGCCACGCTCTCCATCCAGCTGCGCGAGCGTTCCGCGCGCAAGCTCAGCAAGCAGCAGATCGAGGACCAATTGCGCGAGGAGCTGTCGGCCCTGCCCGGCGTGCGCATCAAGATCGGCATGGGCGCGTCCTCGGACAAATACCAGCTGGTGCTGGCCAGCGAAAACGGTGAACTGCTGAATGAACAGGCATTGAAGGTGGGGCAGGAGCTGCGCACCATACCCGGCATCGGCAACGTGGTGTCCAATTCCAGCGTGCTGCGCCCGGAAGTGGTGGTGCGGCCCGATTTCGCGCGCACCTCTGACCAGGGCGTGACCACCAGCGCCATCGCCGACACGCTGCGCGTGGCGACCGCGGGCGATTACGACCAGGCGCTGGCCAAGCTCAACCTGCCCGAACGGCAGCTGCCCATCATCGTGAAGCTGCGCGACGAGGCGCGGCAGAACCTGGAGCTGCTCTCGCGCCTGGTGGTGCCGGGCGCGCGCGGCCCGGTGATGCTGAACAACGTGGCGACCCTGAAGCTGGAAAGCGGCCCGGCCCAGATTGACCGCTATGACCGGCAGCGCGACGTCTCCTTCGAGATCGAGTTGGCCGGGCAGCCGCTGGGCGACGTGCAGAAAGCAGTGGCGGAACTGCCCTCGATCAAGCACCTGCCGCCCGGCGTATCGCTGGCGCCCATCGGCGATGCCGAGGTGATGAAGGAACTGTTCGCCAGCTTCGGCGTGGCCATGCTCACCGGCGTGCTGTGCATCTATATCGTGCTGGTGCTGCTGTTCAAGGACTTCATGCAGCCCGCCACCATCTTGTGGGCGCTGATCCTGTCAATTCCCGGCGCATTCCTCGCGCTGTTCCTGACGCGCAGCGCGATTTCCATGCCGGCGATGATCGGCCTGATCATGCTGATGGGCATTGCCACCAAGAACTCCATCCTGCTGGTGGAATACGCCATCGTCTCGCGCCGCGAGCGCGGCATGGGCCGCGCGGAAGCCCTGCTGGACGCATGCAAGAAGCGCGCACGCCCCATCGTGATGACGACGATGGCGATGGGTGCGGGCATGCTGCCGGTGGCGCTCGATCTGGGCATGGGCGACGGCAGTTTCCGCTCGCCGATGGCCATCGTGGTGATCGGCGGATTGATCACTTCGACTTTCCTCAGCCTGCTGGTGATACCGGTGGTGTTCACTTACGTGGATGACCTGGTGCAATGGTTGACTGCGCGCTTCAAGCGGCGTTACATGGCGTCAGCAGCCGCGCAAGAGGCATGACGATGGAAATCGGTCATCAGTCTTTACGAACTTACAGGAGCATCCGATGAAACTCTCCAAGATAGCGATGAGCGTATTGCTGGCGCTAGGGACTCAGCAGGCACTCGCTGCCGACCTGCTCGATGTCTATCACGCGGCGCAAAGCCGGGACTCGGTGTTCGCTTCGGCCCGTGCCGCGCAACAGGCGGGCCGCGAGAAGTTGCCGCAGGGGCGCTCCTTGATGCTACCCACTGTCAACCTGAACGCCAACACCACCAGGAACGACATCACCACCACCTACGCACCAACCAATCCGCTCCTTGCCTCCTTCAGTGGCAATCAGCGATACAACAGCCGCGGCTACGGTGTCACCCTGACGCAGCCGCTGTTCCGCGAACAGAACTGGGCGTTGTACAACGAGTCCGAGCTGCAGGTGGCGATCTCGGAGGCACAATTCCGGCAGGCCGAGCAGGACGTCATCCTGCGCAGCGCGCAAGCATATTTCGACGTGCTGATCGCCCAGGATACGGTGAGCCTGACCGCCGCGCAGAAAACCGCCATCTCGCAGCAACTGGAACAGGCCAAGCGTAATTTCGACGTCGGCACGGCCACCATCACCGACACCTATGAAGCGCAGGCCCGCTATGACCTGGTT
>DATDDB010000061.1:0-3935 GCA_036524005.1 Gallionellaceae bacterium
AGTGGGATGCGGATGCCAATGGCATGGTGCACATCAACACCAGCCGGGCGGCAGATGCCATTGTCATTGCCCCGGCTACCGCCGATTTCATCGCCAAGCTGGCGCATGGGCTGGCAGACGACCTGCTTTCCACGCTGTGCCTGGCGCGCGATTGCCCCTTGCTGGTGGCCCCGGCGATGAACAAACAGATGTGGGCGAATGCGGCCACGCAGCGCAATGTCGCGCAGCTGGAGCGCGACGGCGTGACGCTGCTGGGCCCCGCGAGCGGCGCGCAGGCGTGCGGCGAGGAGGGGATGGGACGCATGCTGGAGGCGGAGGATTTGGCGCGGGATATAGCCGGGTTCCTCGCGGTTGGTGCAGCGCCCGGGCTGAAATCCCACGCCGCGGAACAGGGGTTGCGCCTGGACGGGGTGAAGGTGCTCATCACCGCCGGGCCGACCTACGAGCCGATTGATGCGGTGCGCGGGATTACCAACCGTAGTTCGGGCAAGATGGGCTATGCCGTGGCGCAGGCTGCGCTGGAGCTGGGGGCTGCGGTGACGCTGGTCTCCGGGCCGGTGGTATTGGGCAGTCCGCAGGGTGCGAGGGTGGTGCATGTTTTGAGCGCCGAGGAAATGTTCGATGCGGTGAAGCAGCGCGCGGCGGAGGCCGATATATTCATCGGGGTGGCGGCGGTGGCCGATTACCGCGTGGCCGCGCCCAGCGCGCAGAAGATCAAGAAGGGTACCGGGCCGCTGATGCTGGAGCTGGTGCCCAACCCGGACATCCTGGCCTATGTGGCCAGCCTGCCCAAGCCGCCATTTTGCGTGGGCTTTGCAGCGGAAAGCGAAAAGCTGCAGGAGAACGCCACGGCGAAGCGCCGCGCGAAAAAAATCCCGCTGCTCGCCGCTAACCTGGCGCAGCATGCGATCGGCAGCGACGACAACGACCTGGTGCTGTTCGATGATGCCGGTGCGCATGTGATGCCGCGCGCGGACAAGCTGACGCTGGCGCGTCAGTTGATGCAGCACATCATCAAGCTCAGGGAATCTTTAAAACACTAACCCCTCTCTACGGGAGTGAAGCGGGGGAATAGAATAATAAGGAAAGCGCCAAATGAAAAAGACTGTGGATGTGAAAATTCTCGACCCGCGCCTGCACGCGAATCCGCCCGCCTACGCAACCGCAGGCTCGGCGGGAATCGATCTGCGCGCCTGCATAGACAAGGAGATCGTTGTTCAGCCAGGGCAGACCGAGCTGGTGCCCAGTGGCATCGCCATCCATTTGAACGATCCGCATTGCGCCGCCATGATCCTGCCGCGTTCGGGGCTGGGCCACAAGCACGGCATCGTGCTGGGCAACCTGGTCGGGCTGATCGATTCGGATTACCAGGGGCAGATTTTCGTCTCGATCTGGAACCGCGGCCATCAGCCTTTCACCCTGATGCCGCTGGAGCGCATGGCACAGATGGTCATCGTGCCGGTGATGCAGATGCAGCTCAATATCGTGGAGGAATTTGCGGCAAGCGAGCGCGGCGCAGGGGGGTTCGGCAGCACGGGCAAGCATTGAGGGATGGGCTTGCCTGTGAAACGAAAATGCCCGCAAGCGCGGGCATTTTCGTTTTAACAGGCCGGGCGCGCGCTATTTGCCGAGCTTCAACTCCAATTCAGTCGTTTCCCCCTTGCGCACCGCCACTTTCTCGGTGGCGTGCCTGCGGTCCATGCTGGCGGTCACTTCGACGATGCCGGGTTCCAGTTCCAGGCGCAGCGGTGACAGGCCGTAGTACACCCCGCCGATATGGATTTTGGCGCGCGCAGGCTTGGTGGTGATTTTCAACACACCCATGGCGCCAGCAACCGGCGTGGCGGCAACGGGTGCAGAGGCGGCTGGAACAGGGGCAGCCGAAGCCGCAGGCGATTTCACGCCTGGTGCGCTCAGCACGGTCACGCCGGCAATGGGCTTGGTCCCGGGAGACAGATTGAACAGTTCCGGGCGCTGCGCCATCAGGATCGCGCTGATGGCGTCGCTGGTCTTCTGGGTGATGATGCCCAGCTCCTTTTTCAGGAACGCAGCCACGTCGGAGATGTCATTGCCCGACACCCCGGCAAACCGCTCTTTTTTCTCGACCACCACGCCAGACCACAGCACATTGCCGGTGTTGGTGTCCTTCAACTCGGTCGCCACCGAGATGGCAATTTCGTCACGCGCTTTGACGTTATAGGTCAGTTCCTTCACCGTGCCAGACATTTGAAAATGTGCGGTGCCATTTTCGACCACACGGTATCCGGAAGCTTCCAGACGCTGTTTCATCGCGCTCGTCACCACGGCGGCCACATCCCTGTCCAGCAGGATGTCGTTGCTTTCGGGAGCGTGAAACCCGTAGATGTTTTCACCGCCCACGCCTATCTTGCGCGGATTGCCCATATCGCGCCCGTCCACATAAGGGAGCAGGCGTATGGTGGCAGCGTATTTTTCAGTGGGCTCGCCGCCTGGCTTGGCATCTTCCTTAATCCTGATGGTCCCGTGCTCGCCGGCAACTTCAGCCGTGCTGGAACAACCCGACGCCAATGCTGCGACGCACAGCGCGATGAAAAATTGCTTCATGGAAATCGACATGCTTTAGCTACCTGCCATCTGGGTTTTTGTATAGGCCTCGCCACGAGGGGCGTGCCGGACCTGGGGTAAATAACGCGCCAGTTCGTTCAATGCCATGCAATATACTTCCCGCTTGAACTCGACCACGCCGTCCATTTCCACCCAGTAGTTATTCCAGCGCCATGCGTCGAATTCGGGATGGTCGGATGCGCGCAGGCAAACATCGGTGTCACGCCCGGTCAGGCGCAACAAGTACCAAATCTGCTTCTGGCCCCGATAATTGCTGCGCATTTCACGCTTCACCCAATGCTGCGGCACATCGTAACGCATCCAGTCGCGCGTACGGCCCAGGATCCGCACATGGCAGGGCTGCAGGCCGATTTCCTCGTTCAGTTCGCGATACATCGCCTGCTCCGGGGTTTCCCCGTGCTGGATCCCGCCCTGGGGAAACTGCCATGCATCCTGCCGGATGCGCTTGCCCCAGAATACCTGATTCCGGGAATTGGTTAGGATAATGCCGACATTCGGGCGATAGCCATCACGGTCTATCATATTCGCCCCTGTTGATTCATAAGATGACCTAATTGTTCCATATTTTGCGCGTACTGAAAAGGAAAAGGCGCGTTCGAGCTTGCGCAGGGCCTTGATTTTCGTCGCAATCCAAACTGGTGCCAGGAGAGGCGCCAATCAGGCTTGGACATAGCCTTTGCGCCCCCCGGGCGCAAAATGACGCTACCCTTTGACAAGGGGGCCGAATATCTGGATAATCGCGGGTTCTTTAACCGGAGGGGTGGCCGAGTGGTTAAAGGCAGCAGACTGTAAATCTGCCCTCTTACGAGTACGATGGTTCGAATCCGTCCCCCTCCACCAGAATTTGCTGGGTAGCAGTGTAGTTGTGAAGTTTCGGCTGGGCTGGTGTTGAGGCAATTGGCTGCCGTGGCGGCAAAGTGCGCGGGTGTAGCTCAATGGTAGAGCAGAAGCCTTCCAAGCTTACGACGAGGGTTCGATTCCCTTCACCCGCTCCAGAGTTGTTTTTGTCGTTGTTTTCGCGGGGTGGGTGCAATGCGCAGCCTGTTCGCGAAGGTCAGCGGAAGACGCCCATGTGGCTCAGTGGTAGAGCACTCCCTTGGTAAGGGAGAGGTCGCGAGTCCGATTCTCGCCATGGGCACCAAGAATTTTGAGCATTTAACGTTTGGCATTGATCATTGAGAAGGAATAATCATGGCAAAGAGCAAATTTGAACGGACCAAGCCGCACGTCAACGTAGGCACGATTGGCCACGTGGACCACGGCAAGACCACCCTGACCGCGGCGATCACCACCGTGCTGTCGAAGAAGTTTGGCGGCGAAGCCAAGGCATA
>DATDDB010000062.1:0-19388 GCA_036524005.1 Gallionellaceae bacterium
CTTACCGCCGCGCACGCCACGCATGTCGCGCTCGGGCAGGGAATGTATGTCCATGCCCGCCAGCCGCACTTCGCCGCCTGCCGCATGCACCGCTTCGGGCAGCAGGCGCATCAGGGTGAGCGCGGTCATGGACTTGCCGCAGCCCGATTCGCCCAGCAGGGCAAAGGTCTCGCCCTGATTGATGGCAAACGAAATATTATCCACGACGGCCACGCCTGGACGCAAAGATGCGGTCAGTGATTTAACGGACAGGATTTCGCTCATAACCTCATCTACCCAAAACGCATATTAAGTCATTGACCTTAATATTGATTTTTCAATTACCCAGAGTTACACTGCGCGCCGGATTTATCCCCCGTCGCGTTCGAATCCCCCAGAGCAGTCAACTACAAGGGCACGGCGCAAATTTTACAGCAGTCCCAGGGAATCGATCCGGCAAAAGTCCCCCGGGGGGGTGATTGGGAGCCACCCAAAAGGCTCGATAACAAACCAAAACCACGACCCCCAAACAAACCAATATCCTGGGGTTCGAAAATGCGTAGTCATCCATAGACAGGCGTACTTAAAACAATGAGGACGTCCTTTCGTTTAAATGTAACTACAACTTGAAAAGTACGTGAACATGGCCTCGAAACCCAGATCATACTTGACCAATCAAGGGAACCAGTTAATGTATAGAGTAGCGTTCAAATATCTAGTTGTTGGATCGACCACCTTTGCTGCCGGATTTTTTCTTTCATGGGTTCTGTTGAATCACAACACCAGCACAAGCGATTTGCAGTGGAAATTCGGGAAGTCTGAGTTCGCGATCAACGTCAAGCAAGACCTGACCACGCCGGATGCGCTTCTTAGAAAGATATTTTCCGATTCATCCGCCAAGGAAGGCACCATCTCCTGGCTGAAGACGAATCAAAAGATATTTCCTGCGGCAGACCCGGATTTGGCCTATCAGATCGAGCTTTTGAAGCCAGACAGCAATCTGGCAAAACTATTGCGCGATATTTCGGAGCACAAAAAGGGACCTTGGGAACAATTGGCACAGACGGTATCCGTGGGTGTGCCCGCCAAAGCAAACCAGCCCCGG
Source organism: Gallionellaceae bacterium (assembly GCA_036524005.1). Classification (GTDB taxonomy): domain Bacteria; phylum Pseudomonadota; class Gammaproteobacteria; order Burkholderiales; family Gallionellaceae; genus DATDDB01. The sequence goes on from DATDDB010000062.1 coordinate 1,085, forward strand.
CGCACGTTTGCAAGCGTGTGCGAAAGCGGCGCCTATCGCGGGCGAAAAATTCTCCTGGAAGACATAACAGGCACCAGAAGAATCACCGTACAGGCCACCAGCCTATATCCCTGCCCGAAAGGATTGAAAAATCCCGACATTCAACTTAACGCTGTGGACGCCAAAAGCCTCTTCGGGGATGCATCGTTCCAAAAACATGGAGCTGCAAGAGCAGCCATCGTCCAGTGAAGTTTACGGTCATTGCATTGCGCCCCTTCTGCGCAATGCAATGACGCACGCTATTCCGCCCGGTTCAGCCTGGGGTCAAACGCATCGCGCACCGCATCCGCAAACAGGTTTGCCGCCAGCACCAGCAGCAGCATGAAGGCAAAAGCTGCGGCCAGCGGCCACCACACCATGGGCTCGCGCCCCATTTCCAGGCGCGCGGCGTTGATCATGTTGCCGAAGCTGACGGTGCTGGGGTCCACGCCAACACCGATGTAGGACAGCACCGCCTCTGCCAGCACCAGCTTGGAAAACGCCATCACCACCGAGATCAGCACGATGTGCATCACATTGGGCAGGATGTGGCGCGTCATGATGCGCAGCGAGGAGACGCCGAAGGCTTGGGCCGCCTGGATGTATTCCATCTCGCGCAGCTTCATCGCCTCGCCGCGCAAGAGACGGCACAGCTCGGTCCAGCCGGTCGCCCCCAGCACCACGCACAGTGCAAGCAGGCGCGCATCGGCGCGCGCGGCGGCGGTGGCAAACCAGTCGGCGTTGCGCTCTATCAGCACCTGCATCATCAGCACCGCCGCCGCAATCAGCAGCACGTCAGGGATCGAGCCCAGCACGGTGTAGAGGTACTGGATCACATCGTCCACCCAGCCGCGCAGATAGCCCGCCGCCACGCCCAGCAGCACGGCGAAGGGCAGCATCACCAGCGTGGTGACCGTGCCGATCACCAGGCCGGTGCGTATGCTTTTCAGCGCGAGATAGAGCACGTCCTGCCCGACCTTGTCGGTGCCGAATACGTGATAGGCCGTGGAGAGGCTGAAGATCGTGCCGCACATGACGGCAAACAGGAGCATGGCGATAAATACCGCGCGCAGCGGCTTGTTGCCTGGCTTTCCCGCATATGACCAGATGCCTGCGATCAGCAGCACACCGGCCAGCAACCCACCAGCCACGCCAACCAGGGACCTCCTCACGACATCCCCCGCCCATTCATGTTCGGGGTCGGCCAGGTGCGCACCGCCGGATTTCAGGCGCGGATAGCCGCGCGCCACCTTGCCGTCCGGCGTTTCGATGCTTTCCATGGCATAAAGCTGCGTGGCCAGCGGCGCGGAATAGGTTTTCTCGGTGCGGGTGCGCAAGCCAGCGGCCAGCGCATCGAGCACGCTCAGCACTTCCGGGGAGTACTGGGTCTGGCCGTTGGCCTTGTCCGGCAGCGCCGGGCGGTAATGCAGCGAATCGAGCAGGCCCACCAGCACAAACATCGACAGCAGCAGCAGCGAGACCATGGCGGTGGCATTCTGCGCCACGCGCCGCCACGGCAGCACCAGGTGCGGGCGGCGGCGGATATACCACGCGCCGGCGAGGCACGCGGCGACGAGCAGGAAGACCAGCGCATCGGAGGGCAGGATGACGGGCAGGAAGCTCATGACAAGCGCACCCTGGGATCCACCAGGGTGTAGGAGATGTCGGTGAGGATCAGCCCCACGATGTACAGCAGCGAGCCCAGGAACACCATGGCGCGCACCACGCTGAAATCCTGGGACTGGATGGCATCGATGGTGTAACTGCCCAGGCCGGGGATGCCGAAAAACGATTCATACAGCAAGCTGCCCAGGAACAGTGCGGGGATGACCACCACCACGCCGGTGAGGATGGGAATCATGGCGTTCTTCAGCACATGGCGGAACATCACGCGCAATTCGGAAAGCCCCTTGGCGCGCGCGGTGCGCACATAATCCCTGCCGGTTTCCTCGAGGAAGATGGTGCGGTACCAGCGGCTGGAGGCGCCCAGCCCGGCCGCTACGCCGATGATGAGCGGCAGCACTACGAAGCGGGCGCTGTCCAGCCCGCCCGCATAGCCCGAGATCGGCGCCCAGTGCCACAGCTTGCTCGCCAGGAACTGCCCGCCGATGATGTAGAACATGGTGGAAACCGACATCAGGAACACGCACAGGGCCACGCCCGCCGTATCCAGCGCGGTGGCGCGGAACAGGGCCAGCAGCAGCGCAAAACTGACGGCGGCCAGCAACATGACGAGGAAGGTGGGGAGCGCAATCGCCAGGCTGGGCCACATGCGTGTCTGGATTTCGCGCGCAATGTTGCGGCCATCGTCGGATTCGCCGAAATCCAGGACGAACATGCTGGCCGATTTCTCGAAGAATATGGTATCGGTCAGCTTGCCCGCCCCCGCGGCCTGCGCGTTGTACAGCAGCGGCTTGTCGTAGCCTTTCTGGTGCTTCCACTTCGCGATGGCCTCGGGCGTCACGCGCTTGATTCCCAGCTGCATGCGCGCCATGTCGTCCGGCGTGTTCACCACGAAGAACAGCGTGAAGGTGAGCAGGTTCACCCCGATCAGGATCGGAATGGCATACAGCACGCGGCGGACGAGGAATGCAAACATGGCTGGGTGCTATTGTAAGGGGAAATGGACTGCGGGCAAGCACCCGCGGGATTGACATTACATACCGATTGGTATGTAATGCGGCCCATGACGCGAACCGCCCACCTGCAGAAAACCACGCGCGATCCCGATGCCACGCGCGACGCGATCCTGGAAGCCGCTTTCCAGGAGATGCACCGCCACGGCTTTCAGGCGGCCAGCCTTTCCACCATCCTGGCCAAGACCGATCTGACCAAGGGCGCGCTGTACCACCATTTCCCGACCAAGAACGACCTGGGGCTGGCGGTGATCGAGGAAGTGGTGCGCGCAGGGTTCGACGCGATGGTATTCTCGCCGCTGCGCGACAGCAACCAGCCGTTCGACACCCTGCTGGAAATCATCCGGCGCAAGGGGCACAAAGCCGAACCGGAAGGCATCTCGCTAGGCTGCCCGTTGAACAACCTGATGCAGGAAATGAGCCCGCTGGATGCGGACTTCAAGGCGAGCCTGAGCGCCGTGCTGAGCGAGTGGCAGGAAACCGTCTCCACCGCGCTTGCCCGCGCACAGAAGCAGGGTCATGTGCGCCGCGAGGTGGATTGCCGCGCCGCCGCGCTGTTTATCGTCTCCGCTTGGGAAGGATGCGAGGGCGTCGCCAAGAACCTGCAATCAGTGAAGGATTACCGGCTGTGCATGAAACAGCTCGAAGATTATGTTGCCGGGCTGGCAGCACGCTAGGCGGCGCATTTTTGTTTGCCAACGAACATACCGGCCGGTCGGTATTTATGCAAGGCCAGTATATCGCGCCGGAAGCTAAGTAGTTCCCTCAACCCGAAGAAAGGAAGCAATGCCATGAATACAGACAAGGAACTGGATGTGCGCGGACAGAAGTGCCCCATGCCGATTTTGCTCACGCGGCGGGCGCTGGACGGGATGGACGAAGGCAAGGTGCTGAAAGTCACCGCCACCGACCACGCCGCACCCAAGGATTTCGCGGCCTTCGCCCGTAAAACCGGCAATGTGCTGCTGGAATCGGCACAATCCGGCGGCGAATACCTGTTTTACATCCGCAAGCAGGCGCCCGCGTGCAGTGAGGAAATTGCCGGCTGCGGCCAGACGACGCAAGCCGCACTCGCATCGCACAATTGCCGGTGATTTCGCGGCTCGCCAGGGGGTGCGTCGCGCCAAGGCGGCATCATGCGCCCTCGGTAAACGGTATGGTGAGCCGGAACACCGCGCCCGGCCCTTCGTGCGGGGCGGCGACCAGCTGCCCGCCGTTCATCTCGATCAAAGAGCGGCTGATGGATAGCCCCATGCCAAAACCGCCTTCCTTGGTGGTATAGAACGGCTCGAACAAATGGTCGGCGATTTCCCCGGCCAGGCCGGGCCCATTGTCCCGCACCGTCACTTCGGCGAAATGCCCGTCCCCCGACTTGCGCACCGAGAGGGAAATTGCAGGCAGCGGCCCGCCAGGCTGGCGCGAGGCCGCCTCGATGCCGTTGCGTACCAGGTTAAACAGCGCCTTCTGCACATGGGTGCGGTTGGCGCGCACGCGGGGAATTTCCTCCCATGCCTGGAGCTCGTACTGGAACAGCCATTCGTGCTCCAGCCGGGCATCTTCGATGATGAGCGATATTTCCTGCATCAGGTCGAAATTCTCGATCGGAAATTCGCCCGAGTTCAGGAAATCGAAGAGTTCGCGAATGGAGTGCCCGGCGCGATGCGCCTGACGCTCGCTGCCCTCGATGGCGGTGCGGATTTCGGCGAAATCCGGCTGGGCCGACTTCAGCATGAGCAGCGCCGCCTTGCTGTAAGAGGCGATAGCCAGCAGCGGCTGGTTGAGTTCGTGCGCAATGGCCGAGGCGGTCTGGGCGGCGACATGCAGATTTTGCAGCTCGTCCATCTCCTTGCGGCGCTCGTGGGTCGCCCGGCCGCGGTTTCTGCGTTCGGTGATGTCTTCATGCACCGACACGCCGACTTTGCCGAATTGCGGGTGGTCGTACACGGAAATGCTGGCCTGGCACCACAAGAGGCTGCCATCCTTGCGTACATTGTGCACTTCGCCCATCCACCCGCCCTTTTTCCTGAGCATATCATCGATCTCCTTGGCCACCTTTCGCGGATCCCTGGGGCCGGGAGCGTTGATGCTGCTCACGTGCTTGCCGATGAGTTCGCCCGGGCCATAGCCGAACATGCGCTCGAACGCCGGGTTGGCGTAAATGATGGTCTCCAGGTCGAGACGCACCAGGAATACCCCCTCCGCCAGGTTGTTCAGGATTTCACTGTGGAAACGCACCATCTCCCCGGCCTTGCTCAAGCGGTAGAAAAGCACCGCGCCGATCATCACCGTCAGCAACAGCGCCAGCAGCACAATCCATAAAACCGTGATTGCCTCATGCGAACTCATGATCAGCGCTCCAGCCCCGCATGTTTTGCCGCCAGGCTGCCAATCGCCGACCAGTCCAGGTTTTCGCCGCCTTGCGCGCGCAATTCGAGAAAGCGGTCGCGCAGGATGGAGGCGAACGGCAGCGGCACCTGCAATTCTTCTGCCGCCGCCAGCGCCAGGCGCATGTCTTTCTGCCCGAGATGGGCGGCAAACCCGGCAGGCGCGAATGTGCGCGCGGCGATCATGGCGCCGTAGTTTTTGTACAAGGGGAGGTTGAACAGGCTGGAAGTGAGCAGCTCGAGATATTGATGGCGGTCCACCCCGCCCTTTTCGGCCAGGGCCATGGCCTCGCCCAGCGCCTCAATGACGGTGGCGATCAGGAAATTGCCCGAAAGCTTCACCAGGTTGGCATTCCTGGGATCATCGGAAACAATATAGGTGTGCTGGCCCAGCGCCTCCAGCAGCGGCCGGACCTTTTCGATGAGCGTCCCCTCGCCCGCCGCAACCAGGTAGAGCTTGCCGGCGGCGGCCGCTTCCGGCCGGCCGAACACCGGAATGGCCAAATAGCCCTGGTTGCTTTCGCGGTGCGCGCGGGTGAGCTGCTCCGACAGGGCCACGCTTATTGTGCTGCAGGAAATGTGGATCGCGCCGGGCTTCAGGTATGCGCGCACCCCGGCGGGACCGAGCACCAACTCTTCCACCGCCCTGTCATCCGCCAGCATGGTGAAAACCACGTCGGCGGCGCACACTTCCGCGATGTTGCGCGCGCCCTGCGCACCCAGCGCCAGCAAAGGCTGCATGCGCTCCGGCGTGCGGTTATACACCGCCACCTCATGCCCGCCCTGGCACAGGCGCGCCGCCATGCCCGCACCCATGCGCCCCAGCCCGATAAATCCTGTCTTCATTCCATTGCCCCTGTTTCGCCCGCTTGGCTCATTGCACGACGGAAGGCGGTATATTAAGTCCCATCCATGCGGCATGGCAAAAATAACGCGCAAGACCGGTGCCATTTCGTGCACCGCCCGGCAAATGCTATAATTTTTGTTTTTAATTCTCAGAAGGCCCAGTGCAATGAGCTTGAACAAGGTACCCTCCGGCAAAAGCCTCCCCGACGATTTCAACGTGATCATCGAGATCCCCATGCACGGGGAGCCGGTGAAATATGAAGTGGACAAGGATTCCGGCGCGATTTTCGTCGACCGCTTCATGAACACCGCGATGCACTATCCCTGCAACTACGGCTACATCCCCCACACCCTGTCCGACGACGGCGACCCGGTGGACGTGCTGGTGATCACCCCGGTGCCGCTGAACACCGGCGTGGTGGTGCGCTGCCGCCCGCTGGCCGTGCTCAAGATGGAAGACGAATCCGGGATGGACGCCAAGGTGCTGGCCGTGCCGGTGGACAAGCTTTCCACGCTGTACCGCAACCTGAAGAGCCACACCGAACTGCCGGAGATCATCCTGAAGCAGATCTCGCATTTCTTCGAGCACTACAAGGATCTGGAGCCCAACAAGTGGGTGAAGATCGGTGGCTGGGGCGGCGTCGAGGATGCGCGCACCGAGATCATGGCGGGCGTGAAGAACTACGAGCAATCCTCGGACAAACCGCAGTTTTGAACGGCACGGCGGGGGAAATACTCCGAACGGAACCTCGGCCCCGAACGGAACCCCGCTGTGGCATAATTGTCAGTCCTGTATTGAGGCCATTTTCCGGGCAAGTGCAAAGCAATGGGCGCAAAAACCTTATACGACAAATTGTGGGATTCCCACGTGGTGCGGCAGGATCCTGACGGCACCGCGCTGATCTATATCGACCGCCACCTGGTGCACGAAGTCACCAGCCCGCAGGCGTTCGAGGGCCTGAAGCTGGCGCACCGCAAGCCTTGGCGCGTGCAATCCATCCTCGCCGTGCCGGACCACAACGTGCCGACCACGCACCGCGCGGAAGGCATCCAGGATCCCGTCTCGCGCCTCCAGGTGGAAACGCTGGACGCCAATTGTGCCGAGTTCGGCGTGACCGAGTTCAGGATGAACGATGCGCGCCAGGGCATCGTGCACGTGATCGGGCCCGAGCAGGGTGCCACCCTGCCCGGCATGACGGTGGTGTGCGGCGATTCGCATACCAGCACGCACGGCGCGTTCGGCGCGCTGGCGCACGGCATCGGCACCTCCGAGGTCGAGCATGTGATGGCCACGCAGTGCCTGGTGGCGAAAAAATCGCGCGCCATGCTGGTCAAGGTGGAAGGCGCATTGCCGCGCGGCGTGACCGCCAAGGACGTCGCGCTGGCGGTGATCGGCAAGATCGGCACCGCGGGCGGCACCGGCCACGCCATCGAATTCGCGGGCAGCACCATCCGCGCGCTTTCCATGGAAGCCCGCATGACCCTGTGCAACATGGCGATCGAGGCGGGCGCACGCGCCGGCATGGTCGCCGTGGATGAAACCACCATCGGTTACATCCAGGGCCGCCCGTTTGCGCCGCAAGGCGCGTTGTGGGACCAGGCCACCGCCTATTGGCGCACCCTGCATTCCGACCCCGGCGCGAAATTCGACGCCGTGGTGGAACTTGACGCCGCTCAAATCAAGCCGCAAGTGACCTGGGGCACCTCGCCCGAGATGGTGACGGACATAGACGGCCGCGTGCCCGACCCGGCCAGGCTCGCCGACCCGGTGAAGCGTCACGACCTGGAGCGCGCCCTGAAGTACATGGGCCTGGCGGCCAACACGCCGATTGCTGAAATCAAAATCGACAAGGTTTTCATCGGCTCCTGCACCAATGCGCGCATCGAGGATTTGCGCGCGGCAGCCAACGTCGCGCGCGGCAAGAAAATCGCGGCCAACGTGAAGCTGGCGATGGTGGTGCCGGGCTCGGGCCTGGTGAAGGCGCAGGCGGAAAAGGAAGGCCTGGACCAGATTTTCATCGCCGCAGGATTCGAGTGGCGCGAGCCGGGCTGTTCGATGTGCCTGGCGATGAACGACGACCGGCTGGAACCGGGCGAGCGCTGCGCCTCCACTTCCAACCGCAATTTCGAAGGCCGCCAGGGCCAGGGCGGGCGCACCCACCTGGTGAGCCCGGAGATGGCCGCCGCCGCAGCGATCGCGGGGCATTTTTCCGACGTGAGCAAATGGTGAAAGGAACGGGCATGAAGAAGTTCGCTATCGTGCTGGCTGCGCTGGCCATGCTGGCCGGATGCAATACCATGGAAGGTCTGGGCAAGGACATCAAGAAAGGCGGCGAAAGCATCGAAAAGGCCGCCAAGGACAAGCGATGAGAAAAATCACCACCGTTGAGGGCCTGGTCGCGCCGCTGGATCGCGCCAATGTGGACACCGACGCCATCATCCCCAAGCAATTCCTGAAGTCGATCAAGCGCTCGGGCTTTGGCCCCAACCTGTTCGACGAATGGCGCTATCTCGACCATGGAGAGCCGGGGCAGGACTGCAGCCGGCGTCCGCTCAACCCGGATTTCGTGCTGAACCAGGCGCGCTATAACGGCGCGCAGGTCTTGCTGGCGCGCGAAAATTTCGGCTGCGGCTCCTCGCGCGAGCATGCGCCTTGGGCGCTGGAAGATTACGGCTTCCACGTGATCATCGCACCGAGCTTCGCCGACATATTTTTCAACAACTGCTTCAAGAACGGCCTGCTGCCGCTCACCCTGGATGCCGCCATCGTGGACGGCCTGTTCAAGGCGGTGGAAGCAAACCCCGGCTACCGCCTGAAGGTGGACCTGGAGCAGCAGCGCATCACCACGCCGGACGGAAAAACCTATTCGTTCGAGGTGGATGCGCACCGCAAGCATTGCCTGTTGAACGGCCTGGACGACATCGGCCTGACCTTGCAGCATGTGGACGACATCAAGGCGTTCGAGGAGAAGCACCGCGCGGCGCAGCCGTGGCTGTTTAATTAGAACCTTTCACCACGGAGGCACAGAGACACAGAGAATTTCAAATTCAAAAACAAGCGCGGAAGAAGGCGTATTCTTCTTCTGAATGCTTGATTTCGGTGAATTGCTTTTCTCTGTGTCTCAGTGTCTCTGTGGTAGATTTTGAATTTGATTACCCGGAAAGTAAAAAATGAAAATCGCAGTATTGCCGGGCGACGGCATCGGTTCCGAAATCGTGGCGCAGGCAGCGCATGTGCTGGAGGCCCTGCGCAAGGAAGGCCTGAAAATCGAGCTGGAATACGCGCACATCGGCGGCGCGGGCTATGACGCGGCGGGCGACCCGCTGCCCGAGGCGACGCTGAAACTGGCTCAAGCATCCGATGCCGTGCTGCTGGGCGCGGTGGGCGGCTACCAGTACGACAACCTGCCGCGCCCGCAGCGCCCGGAGCAGGGCTTGCTGCGCATCCGCAAGGGCCTGGGCCTGTTCGCCAACCTGCGCCCGGCGATGGTTTATCCCGAACTGGTGAGCGCCTCCAGCCTGAAGCCGGAACTGGTTTCCGGCCTGGACATCATGATCCTGCGCGAACTCACCGGCGACATCTATTTCGGCCAGCCGCGCGGCATCCGCACCCTGGAGAACGGCGAGCGCCAGGGCTTCGACACCATGCATTACAGCGAGTCGGAAATCCGCCGCGTGGCGCATGTCGGCTTCCAGAGCGCGATGAAGCGCAGCAAGAAGCTGTGCTCGGTGGACAAGGCCAACGTGCTCGACACCAGCCTGTTCTGGCGCGAGATCGTGACCGAGGTGAGCAAGGAATACCCGCAGGTCGAGCTCTCCCACATGTACGTGGACAACGCGGCGATGCAGCTGGTGCGCGCGCCCAAGCAGTTCGACGTGATCCTCACCGGCAACATCTTCGGCGACATCCTGTCCGATGAGGCTTCCATGCTTACCGGCTCCATCGGCATGCTGCCCTCGGCCTCGCTGGATGCGAACAACAAGGGGCTGTATGAGCCGTGTCACGGCTCGGCCCCGGACATCGCGGGCAAGAACATCGCCAACCCGCTGGCGACCATATTGTCGGTGGCGATGATGATGCGCTACACCTTCGCGCGCGAAGACATCGCAGGCCGCATCGAAGGCGCGGTGCGCCGCGTGCTGCAGCAGGGCATCCGCACCGGCGACATCTGGCAGGAAGGCATGCAGAAGGTCGGCACGGATGGCATGGGCCGGGCGGTGGTGGCCGCCTTGTAAGTGAAATGTAAAACGTGAAACGACGCCCTTCCGGCAGGGAGGGTGGCGCGAAGCGCCGGGTGGGCATCACGTTTCACCGGATTGAATCATTATGCTTGGATTAAGGCAGAGGAAAAGTATGCGAGTAGGATTTATCGGTTGGCGCGGCATGGTGGGCTCGGTGCTCATGCAGCGCATGCGCGCGGAGCGCGATTTCGACCTGATCGAACCGGTGTTCTTCACCACCTCGAACGTCGGCGGCGCCGCACCGTCCGAGGCGCGCGGCACGCCGCTCAAGGACGCCATGAACATCGCCGAATTGCAGGCGATGGACGCGATCATTTCCTGCCAGGGCGGCGACTACTCCACGGAGATATTCCCCAAGCTGCGCGCTTCCGGCTGGAAGGGCTACTGGATAGACGCCGCCTCCACGCTGCGCATGGAGAAGGATGCGGTGATCATCCTCGACCCGGTCAACCTCGATGTGATCAAGGATGCGCTGGCGCAGGGCAAGAAGGATTTCATCGGCGGCAACTGCACCGTGAGCCTGATGCTGATGGCGCTGGGCGGGCTATTCAAGGCTGACCTGGTGGAGTGGATCACCTCGATGACCTACCAGGCCGCATCCGGCGCGGGCGCGCAGAACATGCGCGAGCTGCTGGTGCAGATGGGCGAGGCGCATCGCGTGGCGAAATCGCTGCTGGACGACCCGGCATCGGCCATTCTCGACATCGATCGCGAAGTGGCCGGCATCCTGCGCGACGAAAAATTCCCCACGGAAAATTTCGGCGTGCCGCTGGCGGGCAGCCTGATCCCCTGGATCGACAAGGATCTCGGCAACGGCCAGAGCAAGGAAGAATGGAAGGGCAAGGCCGAGACCAACAAGATACTGGGCCGCGAGGCGAAACCCATTCCGGTGGACGGCCTGTGCGTGCGCATCGGCGCGATGCGCTGCCATAGCCAGGCGCTCACCATCAAGCTGAAGAAGGACGTGCCGCTGGATGAAATTGAATCCATGCTGGCGGCCGCCAACGACTGGGTGAAAGTCGTGCCCAACCGGCGCGATGTCAGCATGCGCGAGCTGACGCCGGCCGCCGTGACCGGATCGTTGACCGTGCCCGTGGGGCGCCTGCGCAAGATGGACATGGGCGGCGAATATTTGTCTGCTTTCACCGTGGGCGACCAGTTGCTGTGGGGCGCGGCAGAACCGCTGCGCCGCATGTTGCGCATCTTGATCGCACGGTAGAATTTGGATCGCAAAATCGAGTCCGGGCAGCCGGATAAATTGTTTAAAATTAGGTGGCTTGGCGAGTATCATCAAGTTAAAATTCAACTTGCATCCCTAACTACATGATGTTACTCTTGGATAAATTAAGCCTCCAGGGATGGAAATATGGGTGGTAATGTGCGGAAATCATATTTAAAAACGCTGGCGTTTGCTGCCGGATTTAGCTGGGCGAGTTTTGCTGGTGCGGTGGGCTTTGGCGACGCCACGGTAAACTCCGCGCTGGGGCAGCCGCTGAAAATTGAAATCGTACTCACCTCGGTCAAAGACTCCGATCGCAGCGGCATGACCGCACATCTCGCTTCGCCTGACGCCTTCAAGGCGGCAGGGCTGGAATACCCTTACCATCTCACCCGCCTGAAATTCGACGTCGTCACCCGCGGCGGCAAAACCGTGATCGCGGTCACCTCCAAAGAGCCGATCAACGATTCCTTCCTCAACCTGCTGGTGGAACTGACCTGGTCTTCCGGCAGGCTGGTGCGCGAATATACGCTGCTGCTCGATCCGCCCGATTACCGGCCCGAGCAAACCAAGCCCGAACCTGTCACCCCGATAGAACCAGTAGTTGCCGTTCCGTCCGTCGAGGCTCCTCCGGTCGCTGCATCTGCGCCCGAAGCAGCTGTGCCTGAAGCAGCGCCCGCAGCGGCACCTGTTCCGGGAACGGAAGGAACCGAGGCGGTAGTTGCCGCCCCGGCTCCAGCCAGCGCACCAGAGGCTGCCCCTGCGCCCGGCATTGTGCAGGAAGTAGAGGCCACTCCGGCCTCCGCCGTCCCGCAGGCACAACCTGAAACCCTGGCACCCGGCCAGGCTCCCGCTGTCGAGGCTCAACCCGCCCCGGCCATGCAGCCGCCGCCCGCTCAGGAAAAGGCCCCTGCCCGTGAAACCATCACCGTGAAGCGCGGCGACACACTGAGCAAGATTGCAGCACAGATCAAGGAACCGGATGTGACCACAGAGCAGATGCTGGTTGCCCTGTATCGCGCCAACGTCAAGCAATTCGGCGGCCGCAACATGAACCGCATCCGCGCCGGCAAGATCCTGACCATACCGGAGCCGCAGGATTACGAACATCTGTCGCAAGCCGCGGCGGTGAAGGAAATCCGTATCCAGACCGCCAACTGGCAAGCGTATCGCCAGAAACTGGCAGCGGCTGGCGGCACTCCCGTTGAGGAAGCCCCGAAACAGGCAACTGGCGGCAAGATCAGCGTAGCCGAGCAGGCTCCCCAGGCCAAGCAGCCCGCCAATGGCAAACTGGTGCTGTCCCAGGGCGCAGCGCCCGGCGACCAGACCGTAGCAGGCGGCAAGCAAGCCAGGGAAAATGCCGCCAAGGAAGAGGCCATCGCCAAGGAAAAGCAGGCCAAAGAAACTGAGCAGCGCATTGCTGCCCAGGAAAAGATCAACCAGGATGCGAAGAAAGCCCTTGAGCTAAAGGGCGGCGCCCCTGTGCCGGCTTCCGCGCCCAGTTCCGGAGTCGCGCCAGCCAAGCCCAGGATGCCGATAGGCGCGGCATCTTCTGTACCTGCTGCCGAGCCTTCCATCCTGGATGAAATCCTCGAAAACCCGATGCTCCAGGACCCGGTTTATCTGGGCGGAGGCGGAGCAGCCCTGCTGGCAGTGCTGGGTGGCGGCTATTACCTGGCGCGCCGTCGCAATGCCGGGGGCGGACGTACCAGTTTTAAAAAAAAAAGGTAGCTAAGCAAAAGCCGGCCGAAACGGCTGGCGAAGAAACGCCCAGCGGCGGTGCCGAGATCAGCCCGGCATTCGTCGCTGCCGCAGCGGCCCCGGCCGTCGTGGCAGCCGCCGCAGCCGCTGCCCCAAAGAAGCCGGCCGCAGGGTTGGGTGATGAAATCGACGTCATCAGCGAAGCCGACCTGTTCCTGAATTACGGACGCGACCAGCAGGCAGAGGATCTGCTGAAAGAAGCGCTCCAGAAGAGTCCCGGCAACATCCCCATCCAGCTCAAACTGCTGTCCATCTACGCCACCCGCAAGGACCTCAACAAGTTCACCACCATTGCGCGTCAGATCCAGGATTCCGGCGATGCCGCGGCCTGGGAACAAACCTGCGTGCTGGGCCGCAGCGTGGATGCGGGCAACCCGATGTATGGCGAAGCCACCGGCGCCGAGGCTGCCGCAGCGCCGGAACCCCTCACCGAATCCGGCAAGCAGAATGTCCAACCGCTGGACATGGACGTCGGATTCAACATACCGATGGATCTCGACATTACCTCCGCCGCGGCGCCGCAACCCGGGGCCGGCACCATGGACTTTGACGTCAGCGCCTACACCTCCCTCCCGGCGATGGACCTGGACGTAACCGGAGTCCATGAACCCGTGGAATCGCTGTTGCCGGATTTCGACGTAACCGGCGGACACCCGTCCTCAGCAGAACTGAACATGGACTTCGACGTGACCGGCAGCCATCCGAACGTGGTTGGCACCACCAGCATGGACTTCGACGTTACCGGCAGCCATCCCCTGCCAACTGAACTGCCGGGCGCCAACATGAGCACTGTGGTGCTCGAATCTGAACCGGCTTTCGCCGCAGCAGCTCCCGCGCTTGCGGCATCTTCCGGCATGGACTTCGATCTCAGCGCCTTTTCTGCACCAGCGCCGGCAGCGGCTGCGCCCGCCATGGAAACCGCGGGCAGCGGAGGGATGGATTTCGAGCTCGGCAGCTATTCCGCACCTGCGCCCGCGGTTGCTCCCGCCATGGAAGCCCCCGCCACCGAGGGGATGGATTTCGACCTCAGCGCCTTTTCAGCCCCCGCACCGGCAGCGGTAGCGCCCGCTGCGGAACCCGCTGCAGAACTGGGCGGACTGGATTTCGACATCACCGGCAGCCACCCGCTGGTGGTCGAAGCCCCGGGCGCCGAGATGAGCACCATGGTTCTGAGCGAGGCGATGGACTTCAACGTTGCCGCAGCGCCTGCTGAGGCTGCACCCGTCGGACTGGGCGGGCTGGATTTCAACATCACCGGAGCAGGCGCAGCTGGCGCCGAGCCCTCCGCCGCACTGGGCGGGCTGGATTTCAACATCACCGGAAACCAGGAAGGTGCAGGCGCAGCTGGCGCCGAACCCTCTGCCGCACTGGGTGGGCTGGATTTCAACATCACCGGAGAAAAGGCTGCCGCGACCGCAGAAGCGCCGCTGGACACGACGGCCGTGCTGGGTGCGGCGATGGATTTCGACATCAGCGCCCCCTCTCCGGCGGTGACGCCCGCATCCGAAGCAGGATTGAATTACGACCTGAGCGTCTCCGAGTCCATGGTTCACCCTGCCGTCAGCGGCAGCGAACTGGCCGAAGAAGGCGGAATGGATTTCGACATCAGCGCCCCGCATGGCGCCAAGGCCGAGCCCGCCGTGGACCTGAGTGCCATCAGCCTGGATGTCAGCGCGGGCGAAGGAAAAGGGGTGGCCGATACGGTCGTGTTCCCCACAGCCGAGCCGCAGAAGGATGAGCGCTGGGAGGAAGTGCAGAACAAGCTGGAGCTGGCGACAGCATTCCTCGAAGGCATGGGCGATGCCGACACTGCGCGCGAACTGCTGGGCGAAGTGCTGAACGAGGGCGACGCCCAGCAAGCGGAAACCGCGCGCACCCTGCTCCAGAAGATTTGATCCCGCCTGCGCATCATCCGGTGCGGACGATGCGCGGTTATCACGAGCAGCGCAGGCCAGCCAGCACCACCGATTGAAGCCAGTCCGCCATGCACACACCTGACAAACAGCTGTCCCCGGATAACCTGCAACGCACCGCGTTGCAGGCCGGCGGCATGCCGCACCCTGCCGTGTTCATCCTGCTCTGGATATTTCTGGCAATCGCCCTGCAATCGCTGGGCGCCTTCGCCCTGCTCTGCGCCAGCGCCTTCATCACCATCATCGCGCTGGCGCGCGCCGCAGTACGCTTCTATGCGCTGCTGCGGCGTACGCGCTGGATTTTGTTTTCCCTGCTGCTGATCTACGGCTATGTCACACCGGGCGCAGCGCTGTGGCCAGCGGCCGGAACCTACAGCCCCACGCACGAAGGGCTGCTTGATGGCGCGCTGCAACTCTGCCGCCTGATTGCCGCGCTGGCGGGGCTTTCCATCGTGCTGCACCAGCTTGGCAGCCAGAAGCTGGTGGGCGGCATCTATGCGCTGGCCTATCCCCTGCAGCTGCTCGGCCTTTCGCGCGAGCGCATCGCCGTACGCCTGGCGCTCACCCTGCATTATGCCGAGACCGCCATGCTGGAGACCGCCTCCGGCTGGCGTGCCAGCATCACGCGCATGCTTGAGCCCGCGCAGGGCGCGCACCCTGAAGTGGAACTGCATGCCGCCCCCCTCTCCTTGCGCGACCTGCTGCTGATTGCGGCAGGTGCCGCCTTGCTCGCCCGGGTGCTGCTTTGAGAATCGGGCAGGAGCTGAAATGAGAATCGCACTGGGTATCGAATACGACGGCAGCCCTTACTGCGGCTGGCAGAGCCAGCCGAATGTCCGTAACGTCCAGGACACCCTGCAAGCCGCGCTCAGCACCATCGCGGGCGAGACCATCTCGGTGCATGCCGCCGGGCGCACCGACACGGGCGTGCACGCGCTGGAACAAGTCGTGCATTTCGACACCCGCATCGAACGCCCGCTGAGCGCCTGGGTGCGCGGTGCCAATGCCCTGCTGCCCGAAAGCGCCGCCGTGCTCTGGGCGCACCCCGTGGCGGATGAATTCCATGCGCGCTTCTCGGCGCAGGCGCGCAGCTACCGCTATGTGCTGATCAACCGCCCCTCCAAAATCGCAGTGCACCACGGCAAGGCCGGATGGTTCCATGCGCCCCTGGATGTGGAGCAGATGCGCCGCGCAGCCGCGCACATCATGGGCAAGCACGACTTCAGCTCATTCCGCGCCGCGGAATGCCAGGCCAAGACCCCGGTCAAGACCATCACCCAGCTCGACATCGCCCGGCACGGAGACATGATCGTGTTCGACCTAACCGCCGATGCTTTCCTGCACCACATGGTGCGCAACATCGTCGGCTGCCTGGTCTATGTCGGTAAGGGCAAACACCCGCCGCAATGGATGAAGACCGTGCTCGACGGCCGCAGCCGCATCCTGGCCGCCCCCACCTTTTCCCCGGATGGCCTGTATCTGCGCCGCATCGGCTATGATGCGAAATGGGGGCTGCCGCAAAGCGAGGAGTAATCGAACCATGAACGCCAGACTCACCCAAATCATATTTGCCCTGATTGCGCTGGCATGTCTCGCCGGGTGCGATGAGCATGTCGATTACAAGGATGAAGGCCTGAATTTCGACGTGGACAAGGACCTCAAGACCGCGCTCGAACACAACAAGATGCCCCAGCTCGCCGTCCGGCTTCACTGCACCGCCTGCCACGAACTGGAGCGCAAGATCGTCGGCCCGTCGTGGAAGCAAGTGGGAAGCCGTTACCAGAACTCCGCCACCTTCGAATACCAGGGCAAGACCTACCCGCTCGTTGAAGGCTTGGTCGAAAAAATCTCCCATGGCGGTGCCGGCCACTGGGGCACGCGCGAAATGCCCGCCATCGACCCCAGCGGCGCCAAGCACGAACAGATCGAAAAACTGGTGCGCTTCATCCTGGAAGCTGGCAAGCGCTAGGGACGGTGCCTGCCTGCCCGCCCTGCAAAGCACACCCCGCCAACCCTCCCCTTCCCCGGGGGAAGGCTGGGATGGGGGTGAAAACTCCTGACCGCGCACATGAGGAATTTCTACCCCCGCCCCCATATCTATACCTGAACATTTTTTCAGGGTACATACAATATTTCCATTCCTGATCCGTCTAAACAGGTATGGACACGACAATTGCACCCGACGCGCTGATGGCCGAACAGGATAAACGCATCGCCGAAACCGTTGCCCGCGAACGCGGGCGGCTGGGTAGTTTCATCCGGCGCCGCGTGCCCGATCCCGGCGAAGCCGAGGACATCCTGCAGGATGTGTTCTTCGAGTTCATGGAGGCCTACCGCCTGCCGGAGCCCATAGAACAGGCCGGAGCGTGGCTGTTCCGCGTGGCGCGCAACCGCATCATCGACCGCTTCCGCAAGAAAAAGGAAGAACCGCTCACGCCGCTGACGGGCGAGGAAGACGAGCAATTCTGGCTCGACGAAGTGCTGCCCTCCCCGGATGCCGGGCCGGAAGCAGCCTATGCCCGGAGCGTGCTGCTGGCGGAACTGCATGCCGCGCTGGAAGAACTGCCGGAGGCGCAAAGCGCCGTGTTCATCGCGCATGAACTGGAAGGAAAGAGCTTCAAGGAACTGGCCTTGGCAAGCGGAGTAAGCATCAACACCCTGCTGGCGCGCAAGCGCTATGCTGTGCGGCACCTGCAAACAAGATTGCAGGAAATTTATGACGAATTCGATTTATAAGGAGACTGATATGTGCATGAAAGACAAAAGCGGCATGGGCATGAAATGCAAAACCGGGTGCTGGGCCCACTGTTGGAAGATCGTCCCGGTGGTGCTGGCAGGCATCGCCGCGCTGGGCTATGTGGTGATGCTGCTGTGGAACTGGCTCATACCCGCGCTCTTCGAAAGCGTGCATGAAATCGGCTACTTGCAAGCGCTGGGCGTGCTGCTGCTGAGCAAGATACTGTTCGGCGGCATGCGCGGCCACGGCTGCCCCGGACGCTGGCGCCACCGCCACCACCACTGGGAAAACATGACCCAGGAAGAACGCGAAAAATTCCAGGCCGGCATGAGCGGATGCTGCGGCGGCAAGTGCAAGGACTCGGGCACCGCGACCGAACAAAAAGAATAACCGAAACACCAAGCCATTCCCTCGCCCCCTCCTCCTCTAGAGGGGATGGCCCTCCCCTATCGCCCAGGCTCACTTAGCTGGGCGATTTTTTACCAGCTGGAAATAGCGTGGCGCACGCAGCGAGCCTCACGGGTGATTCTATTGACCTAAAGCGAGAT
>DATDDB010000063.1:0-7011 GCA_036524005.1 Gallionellaceae bacterium
CAGCAGGCGGTGGACAGCACCGTGCCGCGCGTGACGCCGATGTTCTGGTCGTTCCGCATCATGGTGGGGCTGGGCTTCGCGTTTGCGCTGTTGCTCACCCTCTCGCTCTACCACACGGTGCGCGGCACCTTCCTCAAGCAGCGCTGGCTGCTGACCTGGGCGGTGCTGTTCATCCCGCTGCCGTGGGTGGCCGCCGAACTGGGCTGGTTCGTCGCGGAATACGGGCGCCAGCCGTGGACCATCTACGGCGTGCTGCCCACGCACCTCTCGGCTTCCAGCCTGTCGGTGGGCAGCCTGTACGGCTCGCTGATCGGCTTCATCGTGTTCTACACCGGGCTGCTGGTGATCGAGCTGTACCTGATGTTCAAGTACGCGCGCAAGGGGCCGGGCAGCCTGGGAACCGGACGCTATCACGCAGACAAGGCCGCACATTAAGGCCAGGCTGCCTATTAAGGAGAAAACACCATGCTGGACTATGAAACACTGAAATTCATCTGGTGGGTGCTGATTGGCGCCTTGCTGCTCGGCTTTGCCATCATGGACGGCCACGACATGGGCGTGGGCACGCTGCTGCCCTTCGCCGGCAAGAACGATGTGGAGCGCCGCATCATGATCAACACCGTAGGCCCGCACTGGGACGGCAACCAGGTGTGGTTCATCACCGCGGGCGGGGCGATCTTCGCCGCCTGGCCGCTGGTGTATGCCACGGCGTTTTCCGGCTTCTACTGGGCGATGCTGGCGGTGCTGTGGGCGCTGTTTTTCCGCCCGGTGGGCTTCGACTACCGCAGCAAGATCGAGAACCCCGCCTGGCGCAACACCTGGGACTGGGGCCTGTTCGTGGGCGGGGCCGTGCCGCCGCTGATCTTCGGCGTGGCCTTCGGCAACCTGCTGCAGGGCGTGCCGTTCCACTTCGACGACAACCTGCGCAGTTTCTACACCGGCAGCTTCTGGGAGTTGCTCAATCCCTTCGCCTTGCTGACCGGCGTGGTGAGCACCGCGATGATCACCTTCCACGGCGCGAACTACCTGATGATACGCACCGAAGGCGACGTGTTCCGCCGCGTGCGCACGGCTTCGCTGATCTTCGGCGCGCTCACCCTGGCCACCTTCGCCCTGGCCGGCGTCTGGCTGGCGGCAGGCATGAAGGGCTTCGTGATCACCAGCACCATAGACCACAACGCGCTGCCCAACCCGCTGGACAAGACCGTGGCGCTGGAGACCGGCGCATGGCTGAAGAACTACAGCCTGTATCCGGCCACCATGCTGGTGCCCGCCGCGGCCTTTGCCGGCGGCCTGCTCGCACTGCTCGCGGCCTGGCTGAAAAAACCGCTGCTGGCCTTCGTGGGCTCATCGGTCTGCATGCTGGGCATCATCGGCACCGCGGGCGTCTCGCTGTTCCCGTTCGTGATGCCCTCCAGCTCGGACCCGCGTTCCAGCCTCACGGTGTGGGACAGCGTGTCCTCGCAGATGACGCTGGGCCTGATGCTGGTGGCGACCATCATCTTCCTGCCGCTGATCATCATCTACACCAGCTGGGCGTACAAGAAGATGTCGGGCAAGGTCACCGAGGCGTTCATCCACGCCAACGACAAATCGGCTTACTAGGCAAACCACCTTAACTATTTTGGAAAGCATGAAAAACGTAACGAGGATAGTCAGATGCAAGGCGCGCGGCGCACAGGCACCGGAGTGTACATATCAGTACATGAGGATGCCGCGCACCGCGCAACACCGCAGATGACTACCGCAGTAGTTTTTTAAAGGAGAAATAACATGTGGTACTTCTCGTGGATACTCGGCGTCACCATGGCCGTCCTGCTGGCCATCGTCAACGCAATGATGTGCGATGCGCAGGCTTACGCGGAAAAGGAAAAGAAGGACAAGCGTGAGTAACGCCGCCTCGCACGACCGCGGCAACATCCAGAAAGGCATGTATGGCGCGTTGCCGCGCCTGGTTTCCCTTTTGCTCGCGCTGGGGCTGAGCGGCTGGATGTTCGCCGCGCCCATGGCCCTGGCGCATGCCGGGCATGCCCTCCTCTCCCTGGCACTGCTGGGCGTGTGCGCCGGCTTCGTGCACGGCGTGGGCTTCGTGCCGCTGGCACGCATCTGGCGCATCGTATTTTCCCCGTGGCTGGCTTGGGCGCTGATGGGCCTGGCGCTGTGGCTGATGCTGGGCGCCAGAACATAACAAGTTTTTTCAACGCAGTTGTTTTTAAACGAGGAGTGGAGTAAACATGTCTAGAATCGTCATCCTGGGCGCAGGAATCGCGGGGCATACCGCCGCGCGGCACCTGCACAAAATGATCGGCAAGCAGCACGAAATCGTGGTGGTCTCGCCCAACCCGAAATGGAACTGGATTCCATCCAACATCTGGGTGGGCGTGGGCGAAATGCAGGAAGACCAGGTCACTTTCGACCTCGCGGAAATCTACCGCAAGACCAGCATCCAGTTCCACCAGGCCAGGGCCATCTCCATCCATCCGCAGGGCGGCGCCGAGAGCGACAAGCCCTATGTGACCGTGGAGCACACCCTGGCCGCCATGGGCGGCAAGCAGGAGAACATCACTTACGATTTCCTGATCAACGCCACGGGACCGAAGCTGAATTTCGGCGCGACCGAGGGCCTGGGCCCCGAGCACGGCCATACCGTCTCGGTGTGCACCGCCAGCCACGCGGTGGAAGCCAACCACAAGCTGCAAAGGCTTATAGAGGAGTTGCGCAAAGGGAAGGCAGGCACCATCGTCATCGGCACCGGCCACGGCATGTGCACCTGCCAGGGCGCGGCTTTCGAATACATCTACAACGTGGACCACGTGCTGCGCGAGGCGGGCGTACGCGACATGGCGCGCATGGTGTGGATCAGCAACGAATACGAGCTGGGCGATTTCGGCATGGGCGGCGTGCACATCACGCGCGGCGGCTATGTCACCAACGGCAAGACTTTCGCCGAGTCGCTGATGGTGGAGCGCGGCATCGAGTGGATCACCCGCGCGCACGTGAAGAAGGTCGAAGCCGGCAAGATCCATTACGAAAAGCTGGACGGCACCTTCCACGAGATCGAGTTCGACTTCTCCATGCTGATCCCGCCGTTCGCAGGCGTGGGCCTGAAGGCCTACGACAAGGCGGGCGAGGACATCACCGCGCAGCTGTTCGCCCCCAACGGCTTCATGAAGGTGGACGCCGACTACACCGCGCGCCCCTACGCCGAATGGTCTGCCCGGGACTGGCCGCGCACCTACCAGAACCCGACCTTCAAGAACCTGTTCGCGATCGGCATCGCCTTTGCGCCCCCGCACATGATCAGCAAGCCGATGCAGAGCCCGAACGGCACGGCGATCAACCCCACCGCGCCGCGCACCGGCATGCCCTCGGCTTCCATGGCGATTGCCGTGGCGCACAGCATCCGCGACATGCTCAACGGCGCGGACCAGCCCACCCACCACGCCTCCATGGCGGAAATGGGCGCCGCGTGCGTGGCCTCGACCGGCGCCAACATCCTGAGCGGCACCGCCGCCACCATGACGGTGTATCCGGTGGTCCCGGATTACGAGAAATACCCGCAAACCGGGCGCGACATGAAGCTCACCTTCGGCGAAATCGGCCTGGCCGGGCACTGGATGAAGTTCCTGCTGCACCACCTCTTCATCTACCAGGCGCGCCTGAAGAAAGGCTGGTCGTGGCTGCCCGACTGATGCCGGGCCAGGCAGACAAAGGATATTTTCAGACTATACGATATTGACAGGAGACGACATGTCCAACAAGGTACTGAACAGAGAGCCTTACCAACAGGCTTATTACCCGCCCGCACCCACCGGGTTCACCCGCTACATGCGCACCTCGCTCATCTGGCAGACGATCCGCTTTATGGTGATCAACATCAAGATGCTGCGCCTGATGGCTAAATCCAAGCACTGAGCTCCACCCACTCCCTCGGTGCCTGGTACGCCCGCATTCGCAAGAATGCGGGCGTTTTTCATCGCACCGCGTTCTTAACGGCCTAGCCGCCCAGTCCCATCACGCGGCGAATGCGCTGCCGCGTTTCCTCGGAATACCCCAGCTCGTAATAGTCGCTGGCCAGCGCGGAGCGTATGAGTACCGGGTTGAATTGGCGCGTAGCCTCGCCCTGCTCAAACAGCACCAGCAGCTTCATCAGGCGCGCCTTATCCTCCTCGCTCGGCGGAGGCAAGGCGCACCGCTCCGCTCCGGCGCAATGCGCGGCGATATAGGCCTCAAGCTCCAGACAGGTAGGGAAGTCCCGCGCCGCGAGACGGTTGTTGGTATCGGCATCCAGCAGGGCATAAAGAGGCTCGTGCGGCACATGCGGATCGTCGCCGCTCAGCACCCCCTGCATCCAGGTCAGCTCGATTTTCAGCCGCATTTGCCCTCCGGGAAAGCGGGTGCGGGCAAAAAGAGCGTCCCGGGAAACTGCAGGACCCAGCGTTGCCCGCCATCGCGTCAATCTCAACAAACTATGTATTACGCTACCCCAAACGCGGCGGCGAATCAAGCTTTCCGCCGCGTGGTCAGGGCCAACGGCTAACAGCTCAACTCGTTTGGTTCACAGCCAGCACAGCCTTGTTTTTGATTAGGCACAGTTCGCCATCAAGAAGTTTGAATTGCTGCGTTGATGTCGCGGATTGAAATAGTGCGTTGAGGTTTTGTGCAAGCGTCTAGCTAGCAGACGCTTGCTATTGTAGTTTCAGCTTGCGCGGTTGGGCGACCTCCCGCGCAGCCGTGCGGTCTCATTTATTAATTGGAACAAAGCGTGAACCACCTGTAGCCACATAAACTGTATTAACCCTGCAACCAGCCATGTCCCCAGAATTATTTAATCTTTCAGCGTATCTTTCTCCAGCCGATAGTGCCTCAGCTCCAGTTCGCCAACCAGCCCTATTATCATCGAGACTATCTGCCAACCATGCTTCCTTACCATTGCACACCATTTCTGGTATGTATCTTTTGGGTTTGTATACATTTGCAGGCCCCATTACGCCCAATGTCATATTTGCCCCAGTTTTTACCAGGTAATACTCCTTGCCATTTCTTGTGGCGTACAAAGTTCCGCCTGAATGTAGCGCCGCAAGGTCTGTAAAAGGTACGAATTCTTGACCACAAAATCGTCGCCAAGGCTGATCGTACAGCGCTCTCGCAAAGAGCATATTATTTTCACTTGCAGCATAAGAAATAAGGTTTTCAGCAAGCCCACTACCGCCAGCGTCAGAACAGTAAAACAAAGTACCAAATTTAATTTTTTTGGCCCTTAATTCCGCAAGGTCTCTTGCATCTATTGTTTTAACTTTTGCACGCAGCAGTGCAGCCTCTTTTTCTCTCTGCTGCGCCTCCTGCTCCCTCTGCTTTGCCGCTTTATCCTCTTCCACCTTCCTCATTTGCGCTGCTTGGGCGATCGATATGTGTTTACTGCTTGAAACTGCTCTATCTACAAGATACCTAAATAAGTCACCAGCATCTGTACTTCTATACAGCTCGCTGTAATTTTTTAATTCTGCTTCAGCCGCATTTAGCTCATTAACATCATTAACCTTAAGCGCATGCAGGTTTGCCATATCCTGCTTGCTTGCCCATGCTCCGTAATCTGCGTGTATCTTATTGGCCAGATCGAAATCTGCGCCGTAGAAATCCCTTCGCTTGCCATCTTCGGCAAGCGTTTTCATTTCATTTGGAAATGAATCGCCGCCCTGACTTATCAGCACCAACTTATCTTGCCTGAATACGAATACGTCAGATTTGGCGGTCTGCGGCTGAAGAATAGTGTGGTCGATGAAGTTTCTTTGGAACGCCCGATAAAACTTATAGGGATCATATGCAGGGTCATTTTGGCGGGACCCGTAGACATCCATTGGCGTGCCCGTATAGCTTCGCTTCTGACTTAGAACACTCAGCGCCCCAGCAGTTATGTCCACCAAGTCGCCAGTGCCCGCCTCGTTTGACATTTTGTTTACAGCATCAAAGGTGTCGCCAATCTTTGGCTGTATTGGTTTTGGATTAAGTGCGTCCATTGTTCCAGCGCAACCAGTCAATAACACCGCTATTGCTAAAGACAAAACGATTCTCATGCTTTTCCCGGATTAAATTAATTACACGAATTGAAGTGTCGTTTTACACGACAGAATCTTGCTGCCCCTGCTCATGACAATCGAAACAGCCTGCCTGTACCGTCTATAGGCACTTGCCAGCCTGGCAATATTTGTCATAATGATAACTATTAGCACATTCGCCTGTCAACGTGAGCCTTGTGGTATCGTATTGAGGAGGACAAGAACGTGAATAAAAAAAGACCTGCAGACAACTACTCGCAGACCTACATCAAGTTTCTAAACATGACGCAGGCCATACGAGAACTTCCCACTTTCCCCCGCCTGGATGCGGTAGAAGAGCAATTGCTTAATGCCTTTGCTGCCGCCTGGGGTAGCGGGCGCATGGTGAGAGTGCTTGAAGCAATGGAGATGTTCCCCAGCATTTCTGGCAGTACTGTGCATCGCAGACTGGATTCGTTACGCAAGAAAGGCATGATTGCGCTTAATACCGACGATGAAAATCAGCGAGTCAAATATATCGTTCCTACCATGCTCACTGAAAAATATTTTGCCAAACTGGGCGAATGCTTGAGCAAGGCGATTAAGGCGTGACAAATACACGCACGATAACGCTTGAGATTGGCGGCGTAGCGCTTTCGTATTGGCTGCTGTACTACGTGAATGGTTGGGTTTTTGCCTCGTTTGGCGTTACAAGCACAATTAGCTGGGTATTTCTGCCTGCAGCAATACGAATGATTGCGGTATTGCTCTTTAACTGGCGAGGCGTTGCTGGCTTATTCGCTGGCACATTGGCAACTTGCGTCCCTGTGTTGGGCATTGCCAGCGCGGACACTTACATATTCCCAATCTTGTCCTCCATTTGCCCAATGCTGGCAGCATTGCTGGGCTCGCACTTGATGAACGTGAGAGCAGACCTGGGAGGTTTGAGAGCTTGGCAACTGCTTGTGTTTGCATT
>DATDDB010000064.1:0-7260 GCA_036524005.1 Gallionellaceae bacterium
GGCGGGTTTTGCCGCCGCCAGCCCCGGCGATGCCGATGCCATCAAGAGCACTGCGCAAGTGTTTAAGCACTCCACCGTCTGCTCGCTGGCGCGCGCCAACGAGCGCGACGTGCGCGCGGCGGGCGAGGCGATCAAGCCTGCCAAATCGGGCCGCATCCACACCTTCATCGCCACCTCCCCCATCCACATGGAAAAGAAGCTGCGCATGACACCCGACGAAGTGGTGGAACGCGCCGTGGCGGCGGTAAAGCTGGCGCGCGAATACACCGACGACGTGGAATTCTCCGCCGAGGACGCGGTACGTTCCGACATGGATTTCCTGGTGCGCATCTTCGATGCCGTGATCAAGGCGGGCGCCAAAACCATCAACGTACCGGACACCGTGGGCTACAGCATCCCCGTGCTGTGGGGCGAGCGCTTCAAGCAATTGCTCGAGCGCGTGCCCGGGGCGGACCAGGTGATCTGGTCCACCCACTGCCACAACGACCTCGGCATGGCCTCGGCCAACTCGCTCGCCGCCGTGATGAATGGCGCGCGCCAGGTGGAATGCACCATCAATGGCCTGGGCGAGCGCGCGGGCAATGCCTCGCTGGAAGAAATCGTCATGGCGGTCAAGACGCGCCGCGACATCTTCACCTGCGACACGCGCATCGACACCACCCAGATCGTGCCCACCTCCAAGCTGGTTTCCAGCATCACCGGCTATCCGGTGCAACCGAACAAGGCCATCGTCGGCGCCAACGCCTTCGCGCACGAATCCGGCATCCACCAGGACGGCGTGCTCAAGCACCGCGAAACCTACGAAATCATGCGCGCCGAGGACGTGGGCTGGACCACCAACAAACTGACCTTGGGAAAACTCTCCGGACGCAACGCCTTCCGCACCCGCCTGCAGGAACTGGGCATCGTGCTGGAAAGCGAAGACGCATTGAACGCCGCCTTCGCGCGCTTCAAAGACCTGGCCGACCGCAAGAGTGAAATCTTTGACGAAGACCTGCAGGCGCTGGTGAGCGAAGAAGCCGTCACCCACGTCAGCGAGCATTACCGCCTCGTCGCCATGGGCGCCCACTCCGAAACCGGCAAGCTGCCGGTGGCGCGCGTGGTGATGAACGTCGGGGGCCGTGAACGCCATGCCGACGCCCAGGGCGGCGGCCCGGTGGACGCCACCTTCAAGGCCATCGAACACATCGCCAAAAGCGGCACCGAATTGCTGCTCTACTCCGTGAACAACATCACCACCGGGACGGATGCACAAGGAGAGGTTACCGTGCGGTTGTCTCGTGGTGGGAGAGTGGTCAACGGTTTGGGCGCGGATACCGATATTGTCGTGGCTTCCGCCAAGGCGTACTTGAATGCACTGAATAAGTTGCATGATGGAGCCGAAAGGGCGCATCCCCAGGTTTGAGGTGTAGGGCGGGCTCTGCCCGCCATGCCGGGGGTTGCGTCACCCCCTCTCCCGTTTGGGGATAACCAGCGACTTGGCGGCCCAGTCGAATGGCTAGTAGTTTCATCAGAGGGCTGGGGAGAGGGTACACTTGGCGCATTTCCTGAACAGATTGGCGGAGCGCGAAGATTAGCGCCGGGGGTTGCCCGGCAGCAAGTTTCTTTTCTTGTCTTGCCAAGAAAAGAAACCAAAAGAAGGCGCCCCCGGTTTGCCGCCCCTGCAGGGTACCCTGCGTTGCTCGACTGGTCAGGCGGCTGCGGAACTCGCGCTACGCGCTCAAACAGTCCTCGCCGACATCCCCTGACCAGCCTGCGCTACTCGGCGGCGCACAGGGGGACCAGGAGGCCAGCAATTTCGCCTGGCTTCGCACTTCTTATCAACTATGGAGCGCCCCATCCCCTTATCCGCCACCGAGTAGCGCAGGCCGGTCAGGAGTTTTCCGACGAATATGTTCGAGCACGTGGCCGCGCAGCGGATCGTGCGAGTTTATGAGGAGGCCTGACCGGCCGAGCAACGGAGGGGATTCCCGAAGGGAATGGCGGATCGGGGCGTGCTTTCTTTGGTTCCTTTCTTTGCACGAGCAAAGAAAGGAACTAGCTGCCGGCTACCCCGGCGCTAATCTGCGAGTACCGCCAACCCATTGAGTCACGGCTACGCCGTGACCCGTCGGGTTACGCGCCAAGCGCTAACCCGACCTACATTTTCCCTGCCCAATCCCGCGCAAACTGCCACCCCACCCGCCCGCTGCGCGATCCCCTCTGTATGCTCCATTGCAGCGCGGCCTGGCGCGCTGCATCGTCAAACTTCCCCTTGAAGCCCAGCGCTTCCAGCCAGTGGGCCACGATCGCGAGGTATTCGTCCTGCGAGAAAGGATAGAACGAGACCCATAACCCGAAGCGCTCGGACAGCGATATTTTTTCCTCGATGCTTTCCCCCGGATGCACTTCATCGCCGACATATTTGGTCGCCAGATTTTCCTGCATGAATTCCGGCATGAGGTGGCGGCGGTTGGAGGTGGCATAGATCAGCAGGTTGTCGGATAAGGCGACCAGCGAGCCATCGAGTGCTGCCTTGAGGGCTTGGTAGCCCGGCTCCTCGGCATTGAACGAGAGGTCGTCGCAATACAGGATGAAGCGCTCGGGGCGGCCGGCGACCAATGAAATGATGTGCGGCAGTTCAGCCAGGTGCGGCTTGCCGATTTCGATCACGCGCAGGCCTGCTCCGGCATATTCGTTGAGCAAGGCTTTCACCAGCGAGGATTTGCCGGTGCCGCGCGCGCCGGTGAGCAGCACGTTGTTGGCGCTGCGCCCCTCTACGAACTGGCGGGTATTTTGAACGATGCATTGTTTTTGGTCATCGATGCCGAGCAAATCAGTCAGACCGATGTGGTGGTAATGCGGTACAGGAGCCAGCCTGCCGTGCTCCCAGCGGTAAGCGTGCGCCGCATTCCAGTCCGGCGCGCCCCCTGAAGGCTTGGGCAGGATACGCTCCAGCCGCTCCAGCAGCCGGTCGGAGCGGTCGAGCAGGCGTTCGAATTTGTCCATGGGGAATCCCGAAATAATCTGGCCGCTTGGGCCGGGCGGTTAGCTTATGGCCCGGCGGCAGATTATTCAAGGGATTTGATGCCAACCGGAATGCCGGTTCGCGCAGTAGATTTATGTCGCTATGTTAAAAAGGATCGGCGTAGATGTCTTTTATTGAGGCACCCGAGAGATAGGTCTCGCGCTTGGCAGCTGTCACCATCGCCGGGTTGCCGCACAGGAATACGCGCCAGCCGGATAGGTCCGGGTTGTCGCGCAGCGCCACATCCAGCACCATGCCTTGCTCATACCCGTCTTGCGCACTTGCTTCCGAGATGCAGGGGACGTAGCTGAAGTTGGGATGGTCTTGCTCGAGCTTTCTGATCTGTTCGACCAGGTAGAAGCCGGCGCTGTTGAGGTTGCCATGGTAGAGCCGGATGCGGCCGGTGTGCCCGTTGACCAGCGCATCGCGGATGATGCCATAGAGCGGCGCAAGGCCGGAGCCGGTGCCGATCAGCAATATATCCTGTTGCGCTTTGCCAGGCACGTAAAAACAATCGCCGGAGGCTTCGGAAATAGTGACTGTGTCGCCTGCTTTCAGTTTTTCCGAAATCCAGTTACTCACCAGGCCGCCGGGAATTTTGCGCACGTTCAGGTGCAATTCGCTGTCCAGCACTGGAACGCTCGCCAGCGAATAGCAGCGCGAGGTGCTCTCATCCTTGAAGAAATTGATGAACTGCCCGGCCTTGTAGGTGAATGGATGTTCGGGCTTGAGGCGGATGCCGAGGATCTCGGCATTGAGGTATTCGATGCCGGATACCTTGGCTTCGATCCGGGCAAATTTATCCACCGGCAGAGTGACCACCATGTCTTCCTGCGGATGGCAGGAGCATGCCAGAAAATAATTCTGTGCGGCAAGAGTGGGCTTGATGCCCTCCTGCGCCTTGCCGGGCACGGCGCCCTGCACTGCCTGCATCATGCAGGACTGGCACACGCCGGAACGGCAGGAATGCGGTACGGCTATACCTTGCGCGGTCAGGCAATCAAGCACGGACTGATCGCCGCACTCGAAGGACTGACCGCCATAGGTAATTTTCGACATACGGCCTGACTTACTTGCCCAGAACGTCTTTGCGGGTGCTTTCGGCGATTGCAGCTGCCTGGGCGATCAGGTTGGCGGGCACATTCAGCTCCTTCAGCGTCGCACCGAGGTTTTCCATCACGGCGTCGAAGTGAGAGTCGTTCAGTCCCTTGGCCACCAGGTGTGCATGGCCCCTGCGCATGTCCGCGCCGGAGTATTTGTTCGGGCCGCCGAATGCCAGGGTCAGGAAAGCCTTTTGCTTGGCGGCCTGCTTGTCCATGTCAACACCGTCGAAAAAATGCTTGATGCGGTCATCCTTCAGAACTTTGCGGTAGAAAATATCCACTGCTGCGTTTACTGCTGCTTCACCACCAATATCATTGTACAGGCTCATCTTTCTATCCTTTCCTCAATCCGGTTTGGTTATTCGCCTCAAGGGGCAGTTGTATGAATGACATTTCAAATGTATATTTGACACCGTGCCTTAGCAGACCATTGATGCACAATACACTTAAAATGTATTCTGGATGCATCTTCTCACTGGCGAGCAGTTTTTGTCAATACCCTTTTTCAAATTCCGGGATTCCTGACCAATGCGCCTGACTTTGTATACCGATTATTCGTTGCGCGTGCTGCTGTATCTTGCCCTGCACACGGACAAGGTCGCAACGATCACGGAACTGGCGGATTTTTATAAAATATCGAGAAACCACCTGGTTAAGGTGGTGCATGAACTCGGGTTGAATGGGTACATCATCACAACCCGGGGGAAACGCGGCGGAATTCGACTTGCGCGCCCCGCCGACCAGATCGTAGTGGGCGAAGTGATCCGCCAAACCGAACCGGATTTCGATTTGCTGGAATGCCTGAACCCGGATGCCGATCAGTGTGTGATTACTCACACCTGCAGACTGAAATCGGTGCTGTTCACCGCGCGCGGCAACTTCCTGGGCGAACTGGATAAATACACGCTGGCCGATTTGACCGGCCCCTCGGCAAACCAGTCCGCTTCCTCCTTCAAGTCCATCCCCATCCTGCAGGGCTGACCAAACAAAAGCAACCTCTGATTCAGAGGTTAGCGCTATTTGGTTTTCTTGCTCGCGGCCGTTTTGGGCTTTGTTGCCGCCTTGGGCTTGGGCTCTGCCTTGGGCTTGGGCTCTGCCTTGGGCTTGGGCTCTGCCTTGGGCTTGGGCTCTGCCTTGGGCTTTGCCGCAGCCTTGGGTTTTGCAGCAGCCTTGGGTTTTGCCGCAGCCTTGGGCTTTGCCGCAGTCTGGGTTTTCGCCTCCGCTTTAGGCTTGGTCGCTGCCTTGGCCGCCTTGGGTTTCGCCTCTGTCTTGGTTTTGGCCGTTGTCGCCTTGGCGGGCTTCTTTTTGTCCGCAGGCATTTTTTCCGCGCGTGCGGCCAGAAGGCTCAGTGCTTCTTCCAGCGTGACTTCGTCCGGTCCAACATCCTTGGGCAGAGTGGCGTTCACCTTGCCATGGCGCACATAGGGTCCATAGCGGCCATTGCAGACTTCGACTGGCGCCTGGTCATCCGGGTGTTTACCCAGTTCGCGCAGCACCAGGCTGGAAGAACGGGCCTGCGCCAGTAACTCGACCGCGCGCGACAAATCGATGGTGAATATGCTGTCGGTCCTGGGTATGGACTTGAACTTGCCGTCATGCCCGATGTAGGGACCGAAGCGGCCGATGTTGACGATGACCTTTTTGCCGGTTTCCGGATGGTCGCCCAGTTCGCGCGGCAGCGCGAGCAACTGCTGTGCGGTGGCAAGATCGGCATTTTCCACCGGCAGCTCCTTAGGCCAGGAGACGCGCTTGGGTTTCTTCTTCTCGCCCTCCACCACTTCGCCCAACTGCACATAGGGCCCATAGGGACCGCGCAACAGCAGGATGGGCTGGCCGCTGGCATCCTGACCCAGCTCCTTGCGCGCCTCGCCCGCATCGGCCTCGCCACCCAGACTGCGTGTGTAATCGCATTCGGGATAGCCGGTGCAGCCGATGAAGCTGCCGCGCCTGCCCAGCCGCTTGGACAAGGGCTTGCCGCACTTGGGGCAAAGCTCTTCCAGTATTTCGGTGCCCGGGCGATCGACTTCCTTCTTGTCCGCAACCAGCTTGCTGAAGCCCTTCCAGAATTCATCCAGCACCGGTATCCAGTCGCGCTTGCCTTCCGATATTTCATCCAGCTCGTCTTCCATTTGCGCGGTGAAGCCGTAATCGACGTAGCGCGTGAAGTGCTCGGTGAGGAATTTGTTGACCACTCGCCCGACATCGGTCGGCGTGAAGCGTTTCTTGTCCAGCAGCGCGTATTCGCGCGCCTGCAGGGTGGAGATGATGCTGGCATAAGTGGAAGGGCGGCCGATGCCATGCTCTTCCAGCGTCTTCACCAGGCTGGCTTCGGTATAGCGCGGCGGCGGCTGGGTGAAGTGCTGCTCCCCGTAAAGCTTGTCCATGGGCAGCACATCCCCTTCCTGCAAGGGTGGCAGCTTGGCCGACTCTTCATCATCCTTTTCGTCGTCGGTGCTTTCCTGGTACACCGCGATGAAGCCGGGGAACACCAGGGTCTGGCCGCTGGCACGGAACAGGGTGTCGTCGCCGCCCAGCCGGATGTCGACGCTGACCGTGTCAAAGCGCGCAGGCGTCATCTGGCTGGCGAGCGTGCGCTTCCAGATCATTTCATACAGGCGCAACTGGTCCACCGTCAGGTAGTCGCGCACGCTGTCCGGGGTGCGCAGTATGGAGGTAGGACGTATGGCCTCGTGCGATTCCTGCGCGTTCTTGCTCTTGCTTTTGTATTGGGGTTGGGTGGCGGGCAGGTATTCCGCCGCGTAATTCTCCGCGATATACCCGCGCAATTCCTGCACCGCTTCCTGCGCCAGGGTGAGCGAGTCGGTACGCATGTAGGTGATCAGGCCCACGGTCTGGCCGCCGATGTCCACGCCCTCATACAGCTGCTGCGCAGTGCGCATGGTGCGCTCCGCTGTCATGCCCAGCTTGCGCACCGCCTCCTGTTGCAGGGTTGAGGTGGTGAAGGGCGCGGCGGGGCTGCGCTGGCGCGCCTTCTTTTCCACACGCACCACCTTGGGCGGCAGCTTGGCGGCGTTCAGGTTGTCCTGAATCCTGTTGAATTCGGACTCTGAACCTATGCTCAATTGCTCCAGTTTCTTGCCCTGATACTAGACCAGCTTGGCGCTGAACGGCACGCTGTTTTTCTGGCTG
>DATDDB010000065.1:0-21884 GCA_036524005.1 Gallionellaceae bacterium
CCAGCCCGGGCCGGTTCTGCAGGCGGCTGTAGCGCACCAGCGCGCTGGCGACCGCCTGCTGCAGCAGCAGCAGGTTCGCCGGCTTCGGCAGGTAGCGGTGGATGCGCGCATCGTTGATGAGGCGAATGGCGAGCTCCGCATCGCCGGCCGCCAGGGCGAGTTGCGCAGCCCCCGATGGATTCATCCAGCCGAAGGCAGCCGCAGGCTGGCGCAGCAGGGTGTGTTTTCTTTGGTGACTTTCTTTGCACAGGCAAAGAAAGTTACTTGTTGCCGGCAACCCCGGCGCTAAACGCCGCGTTCCGCATAACTGTTCAGGAAACTTGCCTAGCCCCCACCCGAATAGGGCGAAGCTACCCCGCTACCCTCAACACTAACCCCTTCAAATACGCTCCCTCCGGAAAACTCAGCAACACCGGGTGATCGGCCGCGGCGTGCAGTTTGTGCACGATGCAGGCGTCCACACCTGCATCTAGTGCTGTGCCTGCAATAATCTTCTGGAACAGGTCGTCGCTGATGCCGCCGGAGCAGGAGTAGGTGAAGAGCAAGCCGCCCGGCTTGAGCAGTTTGAAGCCGAGCAGGTTGATGTCCTTGTAGCCGCGCGCGGCCTTTTCGGCGAAGGCGGCAGTGGGGGCGAATTTGGGCGGGTCGAGCACGATGAGGTCGAACTTGCGGTTCTGGTCGCGCAGTTTGCGCAGGGCGGCGAACACGTCGGCGCATTGCCATTCGGCGCGGGAGGCGTCCAACCCGTTCAATTCCACATTGCGCCGCGCGAGTTGCAGCGCCTCCTCCGAGGCATCGATCGAGAGCACGGATTTCGCCCCGCCGCGCAGGGCGTAGAGCGAAAAGCCGCCGGTATAGCAGAAGCAGTTGAGCACTTCCTTGTCCTCGGCGAGCGTGCCGGTGAGCGCGCGGTTGTCGCGCTGGTCCAGGTAGAAGCCGGTCTTTTGTCCCTGAGCCACGTCCACGGCGAACTTGATGCCGTGCTCGGTGACGGAAATCTCATGGGGCAATGCGCCGCGCAGCACGCCGTTGTGTTCCGGCAGTCCTTCCAGCGCACGCGCGTCGGAATCGGAGCGCTCGTAGATACAGGCCGGATTCAGCAGTTCCTGCAATATGTCGGCGCAAGTGTCGCGCCAGCGGTCGGCCGCAGCACTCCCCAACTGCATGACGATCACATCACCGTACTGGTCCACGATCAATCCCGGCAAGCCGTCGGACTCGGCGTGGATCAGGCGCAGGCCGCTGCTCTGCTCCGCAAGCTTCAGGTCGCGACGCATGGCCAGCGCCCGGGCAATTTTGCGGCGGAAAAAATCCTCGTCTACTTTTTCGTTTGCGTCCCAAGACCACACCTTGGCCGTGATCTGCGATTGCGCACTGTAACCGGCCCAGGCAAGGAAGCCGCCAGACGCGTCAACCACCGCCACGGTGTCGCCGTTCGCAGGCGCTCCCTGGATGCGCTCGACCGCGCCGGAAAATACCCACGGGTGGCGGCGCAGCAGGGACTTTTCGCGGCCTGCATTGAGTATGATGGCAGGCCCCTCGATCTTGACGGCAGGGGAGGGCGGCCGTGCAGAGGGGGCGGATGATCTTCTGAACTCCCGCTTGCGCGGGGGTGACGGACGCTTGGATTCTGGCTTGCTCATGTCTTCTTCTTCGCGCGCGGGTGCGCGCTGTCGTAAATTTTGGCGAGATACTGAAAATCGAGATGGGTGTAAACCTGGGTGGTGGAGATGCTGGCGTGGCCCAGCATTTCCTGCACCGCGCGCAAGTCGCCAGAGGATTGCAGCACATGAGTGGCAAAGGAGTGGCGCAGCAGATGCGGATGCACCCCTTGTGCGATGCCCTGCTTGATGCCCCAGTTGCGCAACTGCAGCTGCACGGTGCGCGGCGAGATGCGTTTGCCATTCTTGCCGACGAAGAGCGCAACCTCGTCCGGGCTAGCAATTTGCGCACGCACCGCCAGCCAGGCCTTCAGCGCGCTCTCAGCGTGGCTGCCCATGGGTACGATGCGGGTCTTTCTGCCCTTGCCGATGACGCGCACCGAATCGTCGTTAAAATCCAAATTGCCGGGATCCAGGCTCACCAGTTCGGCCAGGCGCAGGCCGGAGGAATACAGCAGTTCGAACATGGCCTTGTCGCGCACGTCCAGCGGTGTTTCGGCGTGCAGCTCCACCAATTTAACCGCCTCGTCGGGCGAGAGCGCATGCGGCAATAGCTTGGGTGCCTTGGGCGGGCGCAGGCCCAGGCAGGGGTTGTCGCGAAAGGCATGGTCGCGCATCAGGTAATTGAAGAAGCCGCGCCATGAGGACAGCATGCGCGCCAGGGTGCGTCCGCCCAGTCCTTGCCCGTGCAGCTGCGCGATATAGCGCCGGATGTGATGGCTCTTTAAATCGGGAAGCGGCGTATTCGCGGTAAGGGCAAACAGCTTGCGCAAGTCGCGCGCATAATTCTCCAGCGTGTGCCCGGAATAGCGCCGCTCGTTGCCCAGGTGCGCAAGAAATCCGGCAAGCAGTCGGTCATGTTCCGGCGCAACATCTGACATATCAAATATAGGGGCGGAGCGCGGCGCTGGCGATTTCCGCGATGCGCTGCAGGAACAGCGTGCCCATTTCGGGGTAGAAGCGCTGCGGGTCTTCGCTGGCAAGTATCAGCAGGCCGATGGAATGCTCGCTGTTGCGCAGCGGCAGGTAGGCAAACGAGCGCAAATGTTCCGCGCCCTCGCCGAACCAGGCGCTGGTGTCGTACATCGCGCGGTGCATGCATGCCGGGTGCAATGTCTGGTCGGTGAAGGTCAGCATCTCGGCGCTGGGCGGAGAGGCCTCCCAGACATGCATCACGGCGTGAGGCACGGCAAAACGCTCGCGCATCTGGGTCAGGACGGAATCCTGCGCGGCTGCGAGGCTGCGCGCGGAAAAAAGCTCGCAGGCGAACTGGTGCACCTTGTTCTGGAGTTCGTCGTTTTCCTTGCCGTAGGCCAGCAACTCCTGCAACTTTTTTTCCAGCGTCTTGTTCTTTTCGCGCAGTGCCAGCAATTGCCGCTCCGAGAGCGAGATGGTGCGGCCGCCGTACGGATGCGGGATAGAAATGCCCGCCAGCATCTCGGCATGATTCTCGAAAAACTGCGTATGTTCCTGCAAATATTTTGCGACGTCTTCTTCTTTCATGTCGAAGTTCTTATAGGTTGATTTCGCCTTCAAACACGGTGATGGCTGGACCGGTCATCATCACCGGCTTGTCGCCGCCCTCCCATTTGATGGTCAGCGTGCCTCCGCGCGTGGCCACATTCACTTCGGCGTCCAGCAGACCGCGGCGAATGCCCGCCACCACGGCAGCACAGGCGCCGGTGCCGCAGGAAAGCGTCTCGCCCGCGCCGCGCTCAAACACGCGCAGCTTGATATGCTTGCGGTCCACCACCTGCATGAATCCGGCGTTCACCCGGTTGGGAAAGCGCGGGTGGCGCTCGATAAAGGCGCCTTGCGCGATCACCGGTGCGCTTTCCACGTCGTCCACCTGTTGCACGGCATGCGGGTTGCCCATGGAAACGGCGGTGATCTGCACCGTCTCGCCGTTCACCTCCAGCGGCTGGACGAGCGCATCGCTCCCGGTGAAGGGTATGCGAGCAGGCTCGAATATCGGCGCGCCCATGTTGACGGTCACGCGGCCGTCGCTTTCCAGGCGCGGGGAAATCAGGCCGCTGCGGGTTTCCACCACGATCTCGCGTTTGTCGGTCAGGCCCTTGTCGTGTACGAAGCGCACGAAGCAGCGCGCGCCGTTGCCGCATTGCTCCACCTCGCCACCGTCAGCATTGAAAATGCGGTAGCGGAAGTCGGCCCCGCTCAGTTGGGATTTTTCGACCAGCAAAACCTGGTCGCAGCCCACGCCGAAATGGCGGTCGGCCAGCAGGCGCACTTGTTCAGGCGAGAGGCCGACAGGCTTGCGCGCGTCTATCACCACGAAATCGTTGCCTGCGCCGTGCATTTTGGT
This sequence comes from Gallionellaceae bacterium, assembly GCA_036524005.1. Taxonomy (GTDB): domain Bacteria; phylum Pseudomonadota; class Gammaproteobacteria; order Burkholderiales; family Gallionellaceae; genus DATDDB01. Next base: position 3,985 of record DATDDB010000065.1, read on the forward strand.
AAATTTCAGGGTCATGCCGATAATTCCTTGTGCCGGAAACAATCCACAGTGTGGTCGTTCACCATCCCGGTTGCCTGCATGTAAGCATAGCAGATGGTGCTGCCCACAAACTTGAAGCCGCGCCGCTTCAACTCCTTGCTCATCGCATCCGATTCCCTGGTCTGCGCGGGTATTTCCGCATGGGCGCGCCAGCGGTTTTGCCGGGGCTCGCCCTCTACAAAGCGCCAGATGTAGGCATCGAAACTGCCGAATTCCTCCTGTATATCCAGGAGCTTGCGGGCATTGGTCACGGCGGCCTCGATTTTCAGGCGGTTGCGCACGATGCCGGCATCCTGCATGAGCGCTTCTATTTTACCAGTTCCGTAGCGGGCAATTCGAGTGGCATCGAAATGGTCGAAGGCCTTGCGGTAGGCGGGGCGCTTCCTGAGTATGGTGATCCAGCTCAGGCCTGCCTGTGCGCCTTCCAGGATCAGAAACTCGAATAAACCCCGGTCGTCGTGCAGCGGCACGCCCCACTCCTCGTCATGATAGGCGCAATACAGCGGATCGCTGCCAGCCCAGGCGCAGCGCTTCACGCCCGGCATAACTGGTTGTAATCGCGCCACATGCAGCGATCCATCACCACCCAGATGCCGGCTTCCTGGGCGCGCAGCGCCGCCTCTTCGTGGATCACCCCATCCTGCAGCCAGAGCCGGGGAATGCCCAGCTTGATGCAGCTTTCCACGATGGCGGGCACATGCTCGGGCGCGCGGAACACCTCCACGATGTCTACGGGAAAAGGCAGGTCTTCCAGCCGCGCATAGGCCGGCTCGCCCAGCACCTCTTCCACAAGAGGCCGCACCGGGATGATGCGATAGCCGTGCGCCTGCAAACCCCGGGCCACGCCGAAACTGGGGCGGTTTTCGTTGGGCGATAGGCCCACCACCGCGATGGTGCGGATGGCGCGCAGGGTGCTGCAGATTTCGTCCGGGGCGGGGTTGGCAAAGCTCATGTGTACAAGATAGCATTTTTGCAAGCCGGGCGGGCAAGTGCGTGCGCGAAAGCGGCGAAAACGCTATACTGCGCGCCTCAACGCGCCCGTAGCTCAGTTGGATAGAGTATTGGTTTCCGAAGCCAAGGGTCACAGGTTCGACTCCTGTCGGGCGCGCCATCAAAAACCTCGTTGGGAAATAAGGATGTTTCGGGTTCCGACTTACCGGACCAACCGGAAGGCGCGAATTATCTGCCGGTGTCATCCCGCGTTTACGGTTGGGGGCTGCAAGTGTGGCGCAGCCAGTTGCGAGCATCGCGCCCCGGGGGCAGTCGAAATTGGTCAACTCTTAGGGTCAGGCGTCTGAGGCCGAGCGTTTGGCTGTTTTCCCTCGATAGGGTAATCTCTCTACTTGCGCGGCCCAGTCGTAAACGGTCCGGCCGCCCCTTACCTTAATCTTGCCGAGCTGAGGATATTATGACGATCAGGGATCAAACCGACGTAGAAGGCTTGAAGCGCGTCGGCCGTGCCGTCGCTGCGGTGCGGGATGCCATGCTTGCAGCCATCGAGCCTGGTATGACCACCCGAGAGCTGGATTCGCTCGGTGAAAGGCTGCTTGCGCATTATGGCGCCCGTTCCGCTCCGCGTCTGGCCTACAATTTTCCCGGAGCCACCTGCATCAGTGTCAACGAGGAAGCAGCGCATGGCATTCCTGGCGCTCGGAAGATACAGCCCGGCGATGTGGTCAACGTCGATGTGTCGGCGGAGATGGAGGGCTATTTCGCCGACACCGGCGGCACGCGCGTCGCTCCGCCCGTAACGGAGAAGAAATCGCGGCTGTGCCACGCGGCGCAGACGGCACTGGTCGCTGCGATGGCGGAAGCCCGTGCTGGGGCGCGCATCAACCGGATAGGGCGCGCCGCGCAGCGCGTGGCGCGGACGTACGGTTTCAATGTCATCGAAAACTTGGCTGGCCATGGCGTTGGGCGAGCCCTGCATGAACCACCCGAAGGCATAATCGGCTACTACGACCCCAGGGACACGCGCGTGCTGCGCGAGGGCATGGTGATCGCGATCGAACCTTTTCTCTCTACCGGCAGCACCCGCGTGACACAGGCGGACGACGGCTGGACACTCATTGGTGCGTCCGGCAATTTCTCCGCCCAATACGAACACACACTCATTGTGACGCGCGGGGCACCTATCGTAGTTACCGCATAGACCCGCGGAAAGGATGGCGGTGTTTCGAAGGCTTGCCGGATACGCGTCAAGCCTACGCGGGCGGCTGGAAATGTGATCGCTGGAGCAGGCTCTAAATGCGGCACTGAGTAGACCTGTTCGGCAGTGTTTCCCTTGTCTCCCAGTGCCCACGTCATCGTGTCGGGCGCGCCAAATAACACATTGGATTGTCGGATAATTCCGGCACGCCATTTTCAGTTGCTCCGACGCATGAGGACCAGCGCGTGGCAATCGCCGAATCCGGTACTACGTAGGCATCTCGGTAGTAAGGTATTCGAATCTCCAAATGTTGGCCTTGACAGCCTAGGGACAAGACTCGCCGCTCATGATGACCCACCCGGACGGGAGGGCTGCTTCAAAACCTCCAGGCTATCCACCCGATACTTCAATACCATGCCCAAACGGCCAACTTCATTTGAAGCATCCTCCAGCTTCACCGTCAGCGCGATCTGGTCGTTTTCGAGTTTCTCGATCACCAAACGCAATTTCCCAATCTCGGTGTCAGCAATCCGAAGCTTCACGGTCAAACCCCTGCTGAACTTAACAAGCTCCTCGATGTTTAAAGTCTGTGCTTCGTCCTTGGTCAGTTCATAAGTCTCTTTAGGCATGAAGATATCCTCCTCATGTAAGCGGTGAATGAGAGCGCGCGACAAAAACAAGGCTACTCCCTTTCTTGAACAGGAGCAATGCTGGCCGGAGTAGATCGCGTCATGCGCTTTGGGCACGTAGTTGCCGCATGTAAGTCGGCATGGGATAGGTACTTTAGGGGGCGGGTCGCAGCGGCCCTAGTTGACCGAAAACTGTCGGTAAAAGTATCGCTTCACGATTTCCACCGCCGCGAGGTAGCAGAGTACCATCCCCGGCAGGATGATGAAGAACAGCGGCGGCGGAACCACAAAACCGAGATGCGGCGCGAATGGCGTGAACGGAAGCATGATGGCCACCAGAACCACCGCCAGTGAGGTGATGGTGAGCATCCTGTTCGGCTGGCTCTTGAACGGGTTGCCCCGGGTACGGATGATGAAGATCACCAGCACCTGGGTGGCGATGGATTCGATGAACCAGCCGGTGTGAAATAGCTCCTCACCGGCACCAATCACTTTCAGCAGGATGAAAAACATCAGGAAGTCAAATACCGAGCTGACCGGGCCGACCACCAGCATGAAGTTTCGGATGAAGGCCGTGTCCCAGTGGCGGGGATGGGCTAGATAGGCCTTATCCACGTTATCCATCGGGATTGGCAGTTCCGAGAAATCGTAGAGCAGGTTGTTGAGTAGTATCTGAGATGGAAGCATGGGCAGGAAGGGGAGAAATAGGGTGGCACCCGCCATGCTGAACATGTTGCCGAAATTCGAGCTGGTGCCCATCATGATGTATTTGAGGATGTTGGAGAAGGTGCGCCGCCCCTCTTGCACGCCTTCGTGCAACACGCTCAGGTCGTGCTGCAGCATGATCATGTCGGCCGCCGCCTTGGCCACATCCACGGCGCTATCCACCGAGATGCCGACATCCGCCGAACGCAGCGAGGGCGCGTCGTTGATTCCATCTCCCAGATAGCCGACCGTATGCCGCTGCGCTTTCAGGGCCAGGATGATGCGGTTCTTCTGCGCGGGGGTGACGCGGCAAAACACATTGGCCTCCCTGACGCGAACTGCCAGAGTGGTATCGTCCATTTTCTGTATCTCGCTTCCGTTCAGCGCGCTGGTGACCGGCATGCCCAGTTGATCGCATACATAGCGGGTAACCAATTCGCTGTCGCCCGTGACGATCTTGACGTGCACGCCGTCCGCTTCCAGCGCCTTTAGCGCCTGGGCTGCACTCGGCTTGGGCGGATCGAGGAAGGCGGCGAATCCGGCAAAGATCAGTTCTGTTTCATCGTCCACGACGGCATGCGGATGATCCGGCGCCACCACCCGCCAGGCAATGCCAAGGACTTTAAAGCCTTCGCGCCCCAGGCTGTCGTGCAGGGCTTGGATGGATGCCAGCGCCTGCTCATCCAAGGGAATAAACTCTCGCGCTTCGCCGACGGCGTATTGCGTGGAGAGCCTGAGTATGTCCTCGGGCGAGCCCTTGACCACGAGCAGCCTTTTCTCGCCCTGATCGACCAGCACCGACACGCGCCGCCGCTCAAAATCGAAGGGCACTTCGTCGATCTTGTTCCAGCCGTTTGCGTTTATCTCCTTGTGCTCGAGAATCGCGTCATCCAGCGGGCTTTTCAGCCCCGTTTCGAAATAGCTATTGAGATAGGCAAGCTGCAGCACCTGCGCGCTTTCATTTCCTGTTGCATCGAGGTGCCGCTCCAGACGGATGCGCCCTTCGGTGAGCGTGCCGGTCTTGTCGGTGCACAGCACGTCCATGCTGCCCAGGTTATGGATGGCGGCGAGCTGCTTTACGATCACCTGATGCGCCGCCATGCGCATGGCGCCGCGCGACAGTGTGACGGTGATCACCATTGGCAACAGTTCCGGCGTAAGGCCAACGGCCAGCGCGATGGCAAACAGGAACGACTCAAGGAATGGCCTGTGAAACAGCGCGTTGATCAGAAACACGAACAGCACCAGCAGAACGGTGAGGCGCATGATCAGCATGCCAAACTTCTGCGTGCCTAGCTGGAATGCGGTGGGCGGCGGCTTGGCCTGGAGTGAGTCGGCAATATCGCCCACCGCAGTATCGGCGCCGGTGCGGCACACCAGCGCCCTGGCCATTCCGCTGATGACGGAAGTGCTCATGAACACGGAATTGCCGGCCTGAATGAGGTCTGCCGCGGGAGAAGCCAGATCGCTCGCATGTTTTTCCACCGGGTAGGATTCGCCGGTGAGCAACGACTGGTTGATGAAGAAGTCTTTCGCCTCGAGCAAGCGGCAATCTGCCGGAATCAGGTCACCCGCCGCCAGCAGTACCACGTCGCCCGGCACCAAACCGGCTATCTGAATCTCCTGGGGCTGGCCGTCACGCAGCACCGAGGCGCGTACTGCCACCGTTTTTTTCAACTGCTCTGCGGCGCGGCCAGCACGGTATTCCTGAAAGAAATCCAGTGTCACGCTCATCAGCACGATAACCCAGATGATCACGAAACCGGCGATCTCGCCGGTCAGCGCAGAAACCCCGCTGGCTACCAGCAGAACCAGCACCAGCGGATTCCTGAAGTGGGTCAGGTACTGAATGGTTAGCGTCCGTTCGCCATAATCACGCAGCGTGTTGGGGCCGAACTGCGCTCTGCGCGTATCGGCTTCCCCCTGGCTCAGCCCGGCCTGCGTTGCCTCCAATTGAGATTGCAGGGATGCCAGCGGCAGATTCCAAAACTGCGCATCGGGACGTTCCATTGTGCTCACCTTATAATCGGCACGGCCATGCGGGGGTCTTACACATGGCTATCGTACTCTGGAATGGATGTCGCTGCGAATGTTACGTTGAACAACAAACGTCGAAAATATTCATGTTGTCTCGCTGCTCGTGACCTGCAATGCAAGCTGCTGCACTTCTATCATAAACAGTGGCATTATGTGGCTGTACTGTTCAGAAAGCCCGGCCGCCAACATCAGGTAAATCAATTCATGCATGAAGAGAGTGAAACCGCGCGTATTGAAGCATTTAGCGATGGGGTCTTCGCTATCGCCATCACGCTACTCGTGCTTTCAATCAAAGTGCCGAATCCCGACGTAGTCTCGGATCGCGGGTTGGCAATTTCGCTTGCTGCTCTCTGGCCAGCATATTTAGCCTTTTTTACCAGCTTCGTCACGGTTCTCGTTATCTGGGTGCAACACCACTGGATATTTACGCAGATCAGGCGTGCTGATCATCCTCTCCTTTACTGGAATGGCCTGCTGTTGCTCTTCGTCACGTTTGTCCCATTCCCAACTGGATTGTTGGCGGAGTATCTATTGCACCCCGAAGCGAAGGTGGCAGCCAGCCTGTATACAGGAAATTTCCTGATAATTTCTGTCGTTTTCCATGGACTATGGCGGCATGTATCGAAAAGTGGTGGGCTGCTGCCATCCAGCGCAATCAGCTCAAGCCAGGACGAGAAGGCGCGGATCACCAAGCACTACCAAATTGCCCCACTTTTCTATCTCGCGGCGTTTGGGCTGTCGTTTGTTTCAGAAATTGCGGGTATCTCTTCCTGCCTGTTAGTGGCATTCTTTTTTGCGCTCCGGGGTTGGCCAACGAGAGTGCGGTAATGCTGTGCACATCGCTTGAGATACCAGCGGCAGCGCCAGAAAGCTGGTAGTCAAGACTGGAACCGCAACCGCCATTGGCGAAATCGCGGCCACATACTGGCAAAAGGCCCCATTGCATTGGTAACTGCCATTTTCTACAATGTGCTTTGATGCATGTGTTTACCTATAACGGTTATGTTTTTGGGAGCTTCGTATGGAGTTGCTTGGAACAAACAGGGTTGGGACCAGTGTAATCCAGAAAATCCAGAATCACCTGTATGACAAGCTTGCCATCCCATTTGGCGTCTGCTTGCCGAACGGCAATCTATACAAGTTCGGAAATGGGGATCCGGCTTTTACCGTCACCATAAAAGACCAAAACACCCTGTCCGCGGTCATGCGTTTTGATGAGCTGAGCTTCGCCGAAGCGTATATCAATGGCCGGCTGGAGATCGAAGGGAGCATGTGGGATGTTATGCGCTGCCGCGAGGCTTTGAGCGACATGCATCCGTTACACGGTCTTTGGCGGCGGATGGCGCCCTTGATTGTCGGGCAGTTGCGCACCAACAAAGAAGCGGTCGCCGACCATTATGAATATGATAGCGAGTTCTTTCTCAAGTTCCTGGATGCGACCCGGTGTTACTCCCAGGCTTTGTTTGAACATGATGATGAACCGCTGGAAATGGCGCAGCGCCGCAAACTGGAATTTGTGGTGGAAAGCTGCGGACTGAAACCGGGCGACCGGGTGCTGGACGTGGGCGGCGGCTGGGGGGCATTTGTCGAGTACGCCGGAAGAAAGGGAATACAAGTCACTGCGCTCACAATTGCGCGCCAGTCGGAAAAATTCATCAACAATCTGATCCAGCAACTGCAATTGCCCTGCAAGGTGATATACGGCGACTTTTATGAGCACACATCGCCGGAGCCTTATGATGCAATCGCCATACTCGGCGTGATGGAACACCTGCCCGATTACGCCGCCGTGGTGAGACAGTTTCAGCGCCTGTTGAAGCCCGGAGGCAAAATATACCTGGATGCCAGTTCGTTCCGCGAAAAATATTCCAAATCCACCTTTATCTCGCGTTACGTTTTCCCCGGAAACCACCGCTATTTTTGCCTGCACGATTTCCTTGCAGAAATTTCCAAAACCAGCTTCGAGGTAAACAGCGTCCATAACGACCGCCACAGCTACTACCTGACCTGCCGGGAATGGGGGAAAAACCTGGAATCGAAGCGCGAGGAAATCGTCAATTTCTGGGGCGAAAGGGTTTACCGGATTTTCCGCCTTTACCTGTGGGGCGCCTCCCACCTGTTCTTCAACAGAAGCATGGATGCGTTCCGGGTCGTTTTGGAGCGTCCCGGGGATAAGCATCCTCCACATTATCTTTCGGCATAACGTTCACGATTCTTGCGTGACTTGGGCGGGCAAACCCGTGGAAGGTTGTCACTTTCTGTTCTACAATCCTGCCACGGGTCAACACTTCAGCGAGGAATATGCTGCACGCGAAGGTCCGCAAGTGGTCTTGTGCTGCTGAGGCAGAGGACCGCCTGGCGGGTCTCATTCATGCAGGAAGAGAACGAAACGGCACGCATCGAGGCATTCAGCGATGGCGTTTTCGCCATTGCGATTACACCGTACACTTGCCGATACAGCGTGGTTCGGCAGTCTGGGGTAAAGTGAGGTTACGATGCTTCGGAACCTGTTTGCATTCGTCGGGCGTTTTGGGCGGCGCTTTGCTCAAAGATTTCCTTTCCTCGTTCCCAAGGAGCGTAGGGGTACTCACCCCTATCTATTAACAATTTCTCTGATGGTATTGGCTTTGTTCGTGCGGTTGGCGATTGCTCCCATCGGCGCGGGGCTGCAGTATTTGACCTTTTTCCCGGCCGTAACGCTTTCCGCAATCTTCGGCGGATACAGGTCCGGATTGCTAGCGACGCTGATTGGAATAATTCTTGCCACCTATGTATTTGTGCCGCCCTATTACTCGTTGTCAAAGGATGTATTGCAGCTCAGCCTTTGGGCAAATCTGGTGTTTCTTATTGGCGGAGTAATTGTGTCCTTTTCAATTGAGGCAATGCATCAATTCCGCCTGAAATTCGAGGAGCAATTCAATGACGCGAAGAAGTCTGAGACACGAATAACGAAGCTTAATGAAGAACTAGGAAGGCAATTGGCCGAACGCAAGCAGGTGGAGAATGCGCTGGTCGCGCAGGAAGAGTATTTCCGCATGATAGCTGAGAATGTCGAGGATTTTATTGCGGTGCTGGATCTGGAAGGGCGGCGGCTTTACAACAGTCCCTCATACTCGCGAATCTTTGGGAACGCTAATCATATGAAAGGCACAGACTCCTTCGCCGAAATACATCCCGATGACCGGGAGCGTGTCAGGCAAATTTTCAGAGACACCGTACAATCCGGCATCGGCCTGCGCACGGAATTCCGGTTTGTGCTGGCGAATGGCGAGATCCGCAACATGGAGTCCAGTGGCGGGTTGATCAAGAATAGTCAGGGCGAAGCATCACGCGTGGTTGTGGTGTCACACGACATCACCGAGCGCAAGGCTGCAGAGCAGGAAATCAACAAACTGGCCTTCTACGATACCTTGACGAACCTTCCCAATCGCCGCCTGGAGGGAGATCGTCAGGCACAAGCGATGGCCGCCAGCGCGCGCACTGGTCGTTACGGTGCGGTGATATTCCTCGATTTGGACAATTTCAAGCCGCTCAATGACACGCATGGCCATGGCGCAGGTGATCAACTGTTAATAGAGGTGGCGCATCGCCTCAGCCGTTGCGTGCGGGAGGTGGATACCGTAGCCCGTTTCGGCGGGGATGAGTTCGTAATAGTGCTCAGCGAGCTGCATGAGGAAAAGAAGGAGTCCACCACTGAGGCCAGAAGAGTGGCCGAGAAGATCCGCGTTGCACTGGCTGAGCCCTATTTGCTGAAACTCAAGGGCGAAAATGAAGCGGAGCGTTCAGTGGAGTATCGATGCACCTCGAGTATTGGCGTCGCGCTGTTTAAGGATCATAAAGCCAGTGCAGAAGACATCCTCAAGTGGGCCGATATAGCGATGTATCACGCGAAAGCGGCTGGGCGCAATCAGATCTGCTTCTATGATTTGTAGATGTGCATCGTGCCTGCAGTTACGGCAACGATAGCCATCTGCCGTTCCAAGGTTCGCTCCTCCCAGTGCCCACGTCCTGACATAATAATCGCACCAAAGGGGGAGGATTTTGGGCATAACGCGGCATTGTCTGATTGATCAATCACTAGCCTCGCCACTGATGCCGGCAAAGACCTTTGGCCAGGAACCCGGGCTGGCGAGCCAGTCTACTCTGGCCAGCAGTGGCAGGAACTCACTGCGATAACAGCCCCAACCCCGAGGCCATAAGGGATATGGGAAAGGGTACTTGCAAGCAAAGCATTGGAGCCATGCGGCCCGCGCCGCCCGAAAAGTCCCCAGCCGAAAGAGGGCAGAAGCACAAACCAAGGAAGCAATGATGTAGCTAAGCCGAACAGCAGGCCACCAAGTAAATGGTTATTGGGAAAAGGCAGCCCCGCGACCAGGAAAAAAAGGGGATACATAAGCGCCACACCACCGCCCCCAACGAGGAAATGGAATGCCCAGCCAGCTCGTACCTCGCGGGTGAATGCCTCAGAGTCGAGGATGTTGGCATGGGCGAACCGCCCTCGCAGCAAACTCAAGAACCAGCGGCCAACCAGGGCGATATTTACGCCACTGGTGATGCCCGCTTTGGCGGCATATGTTTCGGTAACGTCCATAAGCACGGCGCCGACAATACCCCCCAGAAAAGCCCAAGCCAATATTTCCATCCGTTACCTCGCAAACTTTCTTTTCATTCGAGAGACAGCACTCGAATACCCAATTTGCCTAATATACAAAGAGCGGACAGTAGGTTCAATATTGACACGCGTGGCGCATCTGCGGACAGACGATTCGCAGAATCTCAATGTGATCGTGTTCCTCAATTCATGGCAACTCTCGCTCTCAATGAATACCGGCGCAAGCGCGATTTCAGCCGCAGCCGGGAACCCCCGGGTGCGGCCCTACCGCTGCAGGGGCATCTCTATGTCATGCATAAGCATGCCGCACGGCGCGAGCATTATGATCTGCGCATAGAGCAGGGTGGCGTGCTACGCAGTTGGGCGCTGCCCAAGGGGCCGGCGCTGGCGAGTGGCGACAAGCGCCTCGCAATCGAGGTGGAGGACCACCCGCTCGAATACGCCAGTTTCGAAGGCACCATTCCCAAGGGCGAATACGGCGGGGGGACGGTGATGCTGTGGGATGTCGGGATGTGGCAAATCAATGGCCGCAATGACGAGGACCAGCTGGACTTTATCCTCACCGGCACCAAGCTCAAGGGGGCATGGACCCTGGTGCGCATGCGCCACTGGGACATTCACGGGAAGAACAAGCAGTGGCTGTTGATCAAACGCACCGACCACCCGCAGCATACCCTCAATCCGGATGACCTGAGTGTAGTCACCGGCCGTAGCATGGCGGAGATCGCCGCGGGGCGGATGGGTCCTGTTGATGAGCTACAGGCGCGTCGTCCATCGCTGCCAGTTGCAAGCAGGCTAGCCGGCGCACGCCGTGCACCCCAGCCCGCCAGTCTGCCGCCGCAGCTTGCCACCGCAGTGGAACGTGCGCCGACAGGCCGCACCTGGCTGCACGAAATCAAGTTCGACGGCTACCGTATCGTGGCGCACCTTGGGCGCGGCAAGGCGCGCCTGATGACGCGCAATGGCCATGACTGGACGTCCCGCTTGCGCGCCCTGGCGCGGCAACTTGCGGCATTGCCGGTGGAGGATGCCATCCTCGACGGCGAGCTGGTGGCACTTGCCGCAAGCGGCGCCAGCAGCTTCCGCGAACTGCAGGAGGCGCTGAGCCGCAAGGAGACCGCGCAGCTGGTCTATCAACTGTTTGACCTGGTGCATCTGGACGGGTACGACCTTTCCGCCGTGCCGCTGATCGAGCGCAAGCAGGCGCTGGCGCAGCTGCTGGAAGCCGCAGGCTACGCGCCGAGCGGCACTGTGCGCTATTCCGACCATGTGCTGGGGCAGGGGCCGGAGTTTTTCGAGCAAGCCTGCGCCCTCGGGCTTGAGGGAATCATCAGCAAACGCGCCGATGCCGCCTATCGCAGTGGCCGCAGCACGCTCTGGCGCAAGCTGAAATGCACCCAGCACACCGAGTTCGTGGTGGGCGGTTATACGCCGCCCGCCGGTGCACGCAGCGGCTTTGGCGCGCTGTTGCTGGGCACATTGCAGGATGGGCGCCTGGAATATTCAGGCCGGCTGGGCACCGGTTTCAGCAGTCGTCAGCTCGAGCAGTTGCATGCCCTGCTTGAGCGGCAGGAGACTGCGCAATCGCCCTTTGCCCCGTCTTCGTCGTTGCCGCACCTGAGCGGCGTGCACTGGGTAAAGCCCGCGCTGGTGGTCGAGGTCGAGTACGCCGAACGCACGCGCGATGGCCTGTTGCGCCAGCCCAGCTTCCTCGGCCTGCGTGAAGACGTGGAGCCTGAACAGGTCGAGTCGCTCGGCGCGACGCTGGAAGAGGCGCCGCCCGCCGCCGCCAGCCGGACGACCCTACACGCAACGATGGGTGCGGTGGATGTCGCTGGCACCGAACTCACGCACCCTGAGCGTATCCTCTATCCGGAACTTGGGGTGACCAAACTGGCCCTGGCGCGCTACTACGAATCCATCCACGAGTGGGTGCTGCCCTATCTCGCGCGCCGCCCCCTGGTGCTGCTGCGCTGCCCCGAGGGGCGCCAGAACTGTTTTTACCAGAAGCATCTGGTGAAGAGCCAGGCCCGCTTGGTCCCGCGCATCGCGATTCCGGAAGGAGGAGCCGAGCGTGCCTATGTGTACGTCCGCTCGCTTGCCGACATCCTGTCGCTGGTGCAGCACGGGGTGCTGGAGTTCCACGCCTGGGGCTGCCGGGTGGAGGATGTCGAACACCCGGACCTGCTGGTGTTCGACCTCGATCCGGCCCCCGATGTGGCATGGGAGGAACTGCTGCGCACCGCACGCGAACTGCGCGACCGTTTGCACGGGCTGGGACTGGCCGCCTTTCCGCGCACCACCGGCGGCAAGGGGCTGCACCTGGTCGTGCCGCTGCGCCCGCTGGCCGGCTGGGACACGGTCAAGTCCTTTGCGCGGCAGGTGGTGGAACAGCATGCGCGGGACGAGCCGCTCCTGCTCACCACCAACATGAGCCTGGCGAAACGCCGGGGCAGGATCTATCTCGATTACCTGCGCAACACCCGCGGCTCGACCGCCATCGCCTGCTACTCGGCGCGCGCTCGCCCGCATGCGCCGGTGGCCGTGCCGCTGCGCTGGGACGAGCTCAGCCCAGCGCTACGTTCCGATCACTACACGGTGGAGACCCTGCCGCGCCGCCTTGGGGCGCTGAAGGCCGATCCCTGGCAATGTTTCTTCGAAGCGGCTGTGCCGCTGAGTGCGGCCATGCTTAAAAGGGCCGGAGTCGCTGAAGGAGGTGCATGATGGCTGTGCGCGCCATGTGGAAAGGGGTGATCCGCTTCGATTCGATTCGGGTGCCGGTTAAGCTGTACGGCGCCATCGAGGACCGCAACGTGCACTTCCGCCTGCTGCACCGTGGTGATCTTGAGCCGGTGCACCAGTCCATGGTCAACCCGGAGACCGAAGAGGTCGTCCCTTATGCAGAAACACGCCGCGCCTATGTGACAGAGTCCGGCGACCGCGTGCTGCTGACCCAGGCGGAACTGGAGGAGCTGGAACCCAAGCCTTCGCGCGATATCGAGCTCCTGAGCTTCCTGCCGCTCCACGCCATCGATCATCGCTGGTACGACCGACCCTATTACCTGGGGCCGGACGAGGACAGCGCGGATTTCTTCGCCCTGGCCGAGGCCCTGGATGAGATGCAGGTGGAAGGCCTGGCTCGCTGGGTGATGCGCAACAAATCCTATGTCGGCGCGCTGCAGCTGTATCAGGGGCATCCGATGCTGATGTCGCTGCACCACGCCGAGGAGGTCGTTCCCCTGGAGGCGCTGAAGCCGCCCGCAGGGCCCGCCCTGGACAAACGCGAGCTGGGCATGGCGCATCAGTTGATCGAGATGTTGGAGTCGGAATTCCAGCCGCAGGAGTTTCACGATGAATTCCGCGACCACGTGCTGGAAATGCTGGCCGCGAAGGCCAAGGGGAAACAGGTAAAGAAACGCGCACCCAAACCGCGCGAGCCGAGCGTGGATCTCAGCGATGCGCTGGAAGCCAGCCTCCGCCAGGCGCGCAAACAAGCGTGAGGTGAGACATGAGCAAAGACGACGACACCAACCAGATAGCAGAAGAAGAGGAAGAGGAGCAGCCGCGTGCCTTCTGGTCCGGCATCATCGCCTTCGGCCTGGTGAGCCTGCCGGTCAGCCTGTTCCCCGCCCACCGGGGCAAAATTGCCCTGAAGATGGTGGATGACAAAGGCACGCTGCTCAGGCGCCAGTTCTTCAGCGAGGACGACAGCCGCCCGCTGGAGCGGGACGACATCGTGCGCAGCTACGAGATCGAAAAGTACCACTATGTGGTGGTCGAAGACGAAGAGCTGGAAGCGCTGGAGCCGAAGCGCTCGCGCGAGATCGACCTCAAGCGTTTCGTGCCTTTGAGCTCGATCAATCCGGTCTACTTTGAACGCGCCTATTTTCTTGTGCCCGATGGCGATACGACCAAGGCCTACCGCCTGCTGGCAAGAAGCATGGAAGACGAACAGCGCGCGGGTATCGCCACCTTTGTGATGCACGGCAAGGACTACCTGGTGGCGATCGTCGCCGAGGGAGGAATCCTGCGCGCGGAGACGCTGCGCTTTCACGACGAGCTGCGCACCCCCGATCAGGTCGGGCTGCCGCAGCGGCAAGCCGCCGACAGGAAGGCCGTGGAGCGGATACGCAGCGCCATCAGGAAACTGACGCACAAGCAGTTCGATGCCGAACTGCTGAGCGACCCACAGGCCAGAAATCTCAAGCTGCGCATCGAAGCAAAACTCAAATCCGGCACCGGGGTGCTGAAGGCACCGGAGGAACCCGAGCCCGCCGAAGCCGCGGGCAACGTGATCGATCTCATGCAGGTGCTAAAGGAACGCCTGCAGGGACGTCGGCCCCAGCACTCCGAGCCGCAGCCATCCAAAGCGGCGCGCGCTGCGAGTCGCGGGAAACCGCGCAGCCGGTAGGGCTGCACCTTGAGAGTTCACGCTTATCATGTAGGAATTTTCGTCCCGCGCTAGAATGCGGGCCTTTCCCGGGCATCGCCGGGCTTTCAGGGCAAACTCATGATTGAAGAGCGTTTGGTAAATATCGAAACAAAAATTGCTTTCCAGGAAGACCTGATCGATGAGCTGAACAAAAGGGTCTATCAGCAGCAAAGAAAACTGGAGCAGCTTGAGGCGACTTGTGAGGCGCTCGCAAGGCACATCGTAGCGCTGGCTGAATCGGCGAATGAGAACAAACCCGTGAACGAAAGGCCGCCGCACTATTAGCAGAACAAGGTGCGTGCGCGCATCGCAGGTCGAGATCGATTGTGCCTGGGCAGCATGTCATTCCTTCTTGCCTTTCTTCAGCCCTTCTGCGGTGTAGCGGTTTTGCGGATTCCAGAGCATCCAGCCGTCGCTGCCGAACTGTTCGGCGGCCCTGATCTGGTCGGCAATCTGCCGGGCGCCGAAGCGGCGCCGGTCGTATGCGTAGTCGGTGAATGCCTGCAGCCAGGGCCGAAAGCGCGGCGACGGCAGGCTCGTGCGCCTTTGTGCGTTGATCAATGACAGGAATACGGTCTCGTAAGGATGGGCAACGGGAATGCGGAACCCCGGGATGCCAAACTGGAAGGACGAGGGGTAAAGCATGGGGGAAACATAATCCACCTGGGGCGCCAGATCCTCGATGCGCTGGCCGATGCCGGTGTCGTCTTCATTCCACAGGACATAGCCAAATATGTCCACAGCAATAAATACGTTATACGGTTCAAGACGCTTTCTGGCTTCCTCCAGAAAGCCCGCGAGCGCATCCACCCGATTCCGTACCGTCGCATTTTTAGACAGCACTATCTCCGGTGTATCGGGAAAACGCAGATAATCGAACTGTATCTCGTCGAAGCCCAGGCGCGCTGCTTCCACGGCAATGCCGATATTGTAGTCCCAGACCTCGCGCCGGAAGGGATCGCTCCACCCCATGCCGTCGCGGTTCAGCCACAGATTGCCATCGCGGGTATGCACCGCCCATTTGGGGCGGCTGCGTGCGAGCAGGTTGTCCTTGAACGTCGAAATCCGCGCCACTGTATAGATGCCCTGCGCATGCAGCAAGGCCAGCAGCCCAGCCATGTCGCGCACGGTAATCACTTTCTGCGCCCCGATTTCGGCGGCAAGCGGCGCCGCGCTGGGGAACGCGATGTGGCCGCGATCATCCTTGACCTCGATCACCAGGGCATTCAACTCGGTCTCGCCGATAAGCTTGAGCGCATTCTCGCGCAAGCGAGTGTCGGCCACGCCGAAGAGCGAGAGGTATAGCGCCTTGGGGGTCACTTTCGGGAGCTGCACCAAGAGACGGTCAGGTCCGACTTCGGAGCGTTCCACCTCGAGGCGGCCATGTCCCAATGCGCGCACCGACAGGCGTTCAGTTTGCCTTGCCACGGAAACCATGCCCTGCCCATCCGTTCGCATTATCTGGCCGGAGGCAATCACCACGGCGCCTGCGATGGGCGCGTTGGAATCGGAGTCGACTATCTGGACGGCAACCGTGCCGGGGCTGGAGGAGCAGGAGACCACGGCTGGAAACAGGACCACCACCCAGCGGGCAAACCGGGCTGCGCGGCGGATATGGTGCAAGGTTCCTGCTTGAGGGCTCATGTCCTCATTGTTGCCGCGGTGAGCGTTGGGGGCGGAAAATGGTTGCGAATTCCCGTCTGGGCATGGCGTCGCTGACCATAAAGCGCGGAATCGCCATGGGGTTGTCGTTGCTGCGCGCGCGCCGGCGCTCAATGGTAAAGGCGGCCACATAGCCGGCCATGCCTGCGCGCTCCTCCAGTTGGCTGTCATGGATGCCGAACGGCCAGGCGAGAAGACGCACGGTTCCGCCCAGATGCTGCTCGAGTATCTGCTTCGACCTGGCCAGCTGCATATCGACGAAGCGCAGGTACGCGGCAGGAGCCAATCGGCGCTTCTCGCGGGCGAAGTTCGGGTGCCAGTACGTGTGGGACTGTATGTCAAACAGGCCGGTCGCGCGAAGTTCGGCCAATTGCTGCCAGGTCAGGGCATAGGAAGCATTGGAGATTGCGGAAGGATAGATGAACAAGGTCACGGGAATGCGGTGGCGCAGCACGACCGGCAACAGTTTCGCATAGACCGAACGGTGGCCATCATCTATCGTGATCACCACGGAGCGTGGCGGCGGCGGTTGTCCGTGAAACACCAGGTGATCGACCAACTGTTGCAGGGGGATCACGTGATAGCCGCTGCGCTCCATCTCCGCCAGCTGCGCTTCGAACCGGGCCGCTTCCAGTGTCCCGCTGCCGTCCGCGCTCCGGCCGAAACGGTGGTAGACCAGGATGGGTATCTCGGCTGCCGGCGCTTCTGCAGGTACGGCCACGCCAGCCTGCGCAACTCCCAGCGCAAGCAGAACGGCCAGGCATGCCTTGCCGACAGGAGCAGCGATTTCAACCATGGCAGATCGGCCCGATAGAATTTGAATAGGTTATAGGCAAGACCGGATACGCGCTGGCACGGCCTATATCCGGCCGCACCCGCAATCAAGACAATTATGGTGGGTTTCTGTGCCACTGCAATACAGCTTTCACTGTACCTGCGACATGGAACGACGCACATCCCTTCATTCTTGAGAACCAGGTGCGGTAGATGGCGGCCCAATTTGCTCAAAGAACGGCAGGAGCCAGCCCGTTACGCCGCAGCACCTCGAGATAGACTTCCGGCTCTGGGCGAATACGATAGTTGTCGGTTTCATGCACCCATACGATCCTGCCGTCACGGTCGGTGATGATGACGGTCGGCAGTACCGTGTCGCTGTCGTAGCCCAGCGCTTGCATGCCCATGGGCGTGCCGTGCAGGTTGAGGATGCCCAGGCTGCGCGCGGCGGCGTTGCCTTCGTCCGTGAAGAACTCGAACGTCAGGTCGATGCGGAATTTCCTGGCGATTTCCACGGTGTTGCCGTGCGGCTGCGGCGAGATCATGGCGACGCGCACGCCGAGCTGCCTGATCTCCTCGTAGCGCGCGGCAAGTTCCTTGAGCTGCGCCATGCAGAACGGGCACCAGTTGCCGCGATAGAAGATGAAGATGGTGGGCTTGCCGATGAACTGCCTGGGGCTCACTGCTTCGCCTGAGATATTCTTCACCTGGAATTCCGGTAGGGCAGAGCCGACCACCAGCTTCATGCTGGGATCGCGGCCACCGAAAGTGGAAAACCAGTAGGCGTACACCAGGAAGGCAATCCACGATTCGGCCGCCAGCGCGAGCGGCAGCACCGGCGCACCCTTTGCGTACCATGCC
>DATDDB010000066.1:0-6860 GCA_036524005.1 Gallionellaceae bacterium
GATGGCCAAGTCGCTGGTTATGAGCCTGTCGAAGGATCGGCGCGCAGCGCCGGCGAACCGGAAGACACACTCCAGACCCGCGCGCCCGTCAACCCTTCGACAGGCTCAGGGCGAACGGGAATTGAACTGGTCGAGCCCCTCCAAAAAACCCTCAAACCCGAACCCTCCTCCGTCCTCAGAGAAGGCAGCGTAATCGCCGACGGTTTTGATTCTGAGTTAGATGAATTAAGAGGCATCCAGACCAACTGCGGCGATTTCCTGCTGGCGCTGGAAACGCGCGAACGGGCGCGCACCGGCATCGCCACGCTCAAGGTGGAATACAACCGCGTGCACGGCTTCTATATCGAAGTGACCCACGCCAATGCTGCCAGCGTACCGGACGACTACCGCCGCCGCCAGACGCTGAAAAACGCCGAGCGCTACATCACCCCGGAGCTCAAGACGTTCGAGGACAAGGCGCTCTCCGCCAACGAGCGCGCGCTGGCGCGCGAGAAATTCCTCTACGACCAGCTGCTCGACCTGCTTGCGCCCCACATTCCGCAACTGCAGCGCGTGGCCGCCGCCATCGCCGAGCTGGACGTGCTCGCCACCTTTGCCGAGCGCGCCGCCACGCTGAATTTCAGCGCGCCCGCCTTCAGCGATGAACCCGTGCTGCGCATCGTTCAGGGCCGCCACCCGGTGGTGGAGGCCCAGGTCGAGAATTTCATCGCCAACGACACCCAGCTGCATGCTGCGCGCAAGATGCTGCTGATCACCGGCCCCAACATGGGCGGCAAATCCACCTACATGCGCCAAACCGCGCTCATCGCCCTGCTCGCCCACTGCGGCAGCTTCGTGCCCGCCGAAGCCGCCGTGCTCGGCGAGATCGACCAGATTTTCACCCGCATCGGTGCATCGGATGACCTCGCCTCCGGCCGCTCCACCTTCATGGTGGAAATGACCGAGGCGGCCAATATCCTGCACAACGCCAGCGAAAAGAGCCTGGTGCTGGTGGACGAAATCGGCCGTGGCACCTCGACTTTTGACGGCCTGGCCCTGGCCTACGCCATCGCCCGCCACCTGCTGGAGGCCAATCGCAGCTACACCCTGTTCGCCACCCACTACTTTGAGCTGACCCGCCTCACCGAAGAATTCCGCCAGCTTGCCAACGTGCATCTGGCCGCCATCGAGCACCAGCACAGCATCGTGTTTCTGCATGCGGTGAACGAAGGCGCCGCCAGCCAGAGCTACGGCCTGCAGGTGGCCGCACTCGCGGGGGTGCCGACCAGCGTAATCCGCAGCGCGAAGAAGCAGTTGGTGAAACTGGAACAGCAGAGTGCCGCGCAGAACCCGCAGGGCGATTTGTTTGCCGCCGTACCGGAAGCGCCGGAGCCGGAAGAGCATCCGCTGGTATCCGCGCTGCGCGACGTGCAGCCGGATGACTTGAGCCCGAAGGAGGCACTGGAGAGGCTGTATCAGTTGAAAAAGCTGGTTTAGGTGCAGTTCCAAAGTTGGCGACATCTGGGAGGAACAGTATGAGCAACACTGACTGGATCGACCGCAACGAGTATCCGTTCGCTTCGCATCATTTCCAGGCAACTGCCGGCAAGATGCACTATGTGGATGAAGGCGAGGGCGAGGTGCTGGTGATGGTGCACGGCAACCCCACCTGGTCATTCCTGTACCGCAACCTCATCAAGCAGCTCAGCCCGCAATGCCGCTGCATCGCGCCGGACCACCTGGGCTTCGGCCTCTCGGAAAAACCCGAAAACTGGAGCTACCTGCCGGAGGAGCATGCAAAAAACCTTACGGCACTGATCGAGCATCTGGGCTTGAAGAACATTACGCTGGTGTTGCAGGACTGGGGCGGCCCCATCGGCCTGCACTACGCGGTGACCCACCCCGGGAACGTGAAGCGCCTGATCGTGCTGAACACCTGGGCATGGCCGGTAAACCGCGACCCGCACTATGTGCTGTTCAGCGCGTTCATGGGTGGGCCAATCGGCCGCATGCTGATCAGGAAGCGCAATTTCTTCGCCGGGACTTTCATGCGCGCCGCTTTCGGCGACAAGAGCAAATTGAGCGAGGCGGCGCATCAGCATTACCTGCGCGCCCTGCCCACGGCGGCCGAGCGCAAGGGTTGCTATGTTTTCCCCAAGCAGATCGTGGCTTCCACGCCCTGGCTGGAACAGCTTTGGGGCAAGGTTACAACGCTCAGGGACAAGCCCGCGCTGTTCGTGTGGGGCATGAAGGATGTGGCGTTCCGCGAAAAGGAATTGCAGCGCTGGCAGGCCGCCCTGCCCCGTTCAAGGACGGTCAGGCTGCCCACCGTGGGGCATTTCGTGCAGGAGGAAGCGCCGCAAGAACTGGCACAGGCGGTGGCCGCGTTTCTTGCTCAGGAGGTGTTTCGTGGCTGAGCGTTTTTTGACACAATGGCGGAAAACGTTAAATCATGACTGATCGTTATTTCACCAAACAGACCTTCACCTTCCTCTCCTCCCTCGCCGCGAACAACAACCGCGAGTGGTTCGAGGAGCACAAGCAGGAATATGAGGACTTCGTGCGCACGCCCGCGCTGGATTTCATCTCCGACATGGCGGAGGAGATGCCCGCAATCTCCAGGCATTTCCGTGCCTCGCCCAAGAAGGTCGGCGGTTCGCTGTTGCGCATCCAGCGCAACCTGCGCTTTTCCCGCGACAAGACGCCCTACAAGACCAATCTCGGCATCCAGTTCCGCCACGAGATGTGCGGGGACATCCACGCGCCGGGCTATTACGTGCACATCGAGCCGGGTGAGTGTTTCGTCGCCGTCGGGCTGTGGCGCCCGGAAGCGGACGTGCTGTTCAAGATACGCGAGGGCATCCTGAAAAAAGGCGAGGCCTGGGTGAAGGCGCGCGACGACAAGAATTTTCGCAAGCATTTTTCGCTCGAGGGTGACAGGCTTGCCAATGCGCCACGCGGCTATGCGAAGGATCATCCGCTGGTGGAGGACCTGAAGTGGAAGGATTTCATCGGGGTGGCGGGCCTCACCAGAACGGAAGTCACTTCGAACAATTTCCGCCCGCTGGTGGCGGAGCGCTTTCGCCAGGCAGCGCCCTATATGCGCTTTTTGTGCGAGGCACAAAATCTGCAATTCTGACGAAACCACTATGAAACTGCGCGTTCTGATCCTGGGTTACGGCAAAATGGGGCATGCCATGGAACATATTCTGGATGACCGGCACGATGTGCGCATCTGGAACATGGGCGAGGTGGTGAAAGGCCGCCATAAGACGCTGGAAGAGGAAGTCTCCGAGGCGCAGGTGGTTTTCTTCTGCCTGCCGGTGAACCCGCACCAGGAGATCGCCAGCCGCATTGCGCCGCATCTGGCAGCGGGCAGTTTGTGCCTGACCATCGCCAAGGGGCTGGATGAATCGGGCAGGACCGCGGCGCAGGTATTCGAGACGGCATTCACCGGGGGTCAGCACTACGGCGTGGTGTACGGGCCGATGATTTCCGAGGAGATCAAGAACGGCCTGCACGGCTTTGCCGATGTGGTGCTCTCCGACAACAACGACTACGAGCTGGTAGAAAGCCTGTTCCTCGGCAGCACGCTGGTGTGCGAGCAGGCGGCGGACATGCACGGCCGGAGCTGGTCGGTGATCCTGAAGAATGTGTACGCCATCATGTTTGGCGTGTCGGACGAGCTCAAGCTGGGCAAGAATATGCGCGGCCACCTGATGGTCGCCGCCATCGCCGAGCTTTCCGGCATCGTGCAATCGTTCGGCGGGCAGGCCCATACGCCCTATAGCTACGCAGGCCTGGGCGACCTGCTGACCACGGGCACCAGCGAGGATTCGCACCACCACACGCTGGGGCGGCAACTGGTGCGCGGCGAGTGGTCGGATATTTCCGGCGAGGGGGTGCACACCCTGCAGATGGTGGTGAAATACCATCTGTTCGATTGGCGCGGCTACCCGCTGTTCGCGCTGGCACATGACATCGTCACCCAGCCCGCCACGCTGCGCGAACGGGTGGAGGACTATCTCAAGCGGCTGCGCGAGCTGGAAAGCTGCGCGATCTGACGGAGAGCATTGGAGCACTGCAATACCCAGTTTCAGCTATTGCCATTAGGAAGCTGCGGGGCAAGAATATCTCCGCAACCAGGGAGTTGTGAAGCGCCCGGCCCAACGGTGGTCTGCGCGGGCGTAACCTCACCCGGAGGCAATCATGCGATCTGCGCTCATACTCGTCACGATCATGGCTGCGCTTTTTCCGGCCAGCTCAGCCCTGGCCGATGACTACGAAGATTGCCGAAACAAGTGCTTCGGCGACAGAGACTCGTGCGTGATGAACTGCCCCTCGGCCTATGACTCCTCAGAACAAAAATGGGGGCAGTGCGTGCAGAAATGCAATGATGCCTACACAGCCTGCGTCAAGAGCTGCCCCGTGCCGTCCTCTGCAGCGCCCGGCACCCGTTCCGCAACCTATCACCCCAGGAAAGCCGCTCCACAGAAGGAACGCGGGCAGGAGCGTGCTGCCGTCCCCGGGGCATCTCGCCCTCCGGTGGCCGTGGCCACGCTGCCAGCCACCAATCCGCAGTAGCGTTTGTCTCGCCAGGCAGTGGAATGGCCTGCCCAGCCCTTATTGTATCTTGCGAATGACGCTGTTGCCCGTGTCCGCCACATACAGGCTGGGGCCTGCGAGGGTGATGGCGTGAGGTCCGGAGAAAGTGGCCGCCGATACCTGCCCATCGGCAAACCCGGGCGCTCCCGCTGTATTCGCCACGCCCGTCAGGCTGCTCACCGCCCCGCTGCCAATTACGATTTGGCGGATTTTGTTGTTGCCCGCATCCGCCACGTAAAGGTTGGAGCCATCGGTGGTAATGCCGCGCGGAGCTTTCATCGTGGCGGAAGCCGCCGCGCCATCCGCCGCCCCTGCTGTAGCGGCCACGCCCGATGCGCCTGTCAGACTGCTCACCGCGCCGCTGGAAATGACTACCTGGCGGATTTTGTTGTTGCCCATGTCCGCCACATAAAGCATGCCGCCGGTGGCCGTGATGCCGTGCGGGCTGCTGAATGAAGCCGATGCCCCTGGGCCGTCTGCCGCCCCTGCCGTGACGGCCACGCCCGCCGCACCCGTCAGGCTGCTCACCGCGCCGCTGGATATGACAACCTGGCGGATTTTATTGTTTGCCAGATCGGCCACGTACAAGTTGGTGCCGTCGGTCGCGATGCCGGCAGGGTTGTTGAAAGATGCCAAGCCACCTGCGCCATCCGTTGCGCCCGCCACGACGGCCGCGCTCGATGCGCCCGTCAGGCTGGTCACGGCACCGCTGGAAATGGCAACAACGCGGATTTTGTTGTTTCCTGAATCGGCCACGTACAGGTTGGTGCCGTCGGTAACAATGCCGGTGGGGTTGTTGAATGTCGCCGCCGCACCCGTGCCATCTGCCGCGCCTGCCACGCCCGATTGGCCCGCCAGCGTGGTCGCCACTCCATTGGAGATGACGATCTTGCGTATGGTATGGTTGGCGGAATCTGCCACGTACAGGTTGGTCCCGTCCGACGTCACCCCGCCCGGCAGGTTGTATCTGGCCGCAGCGCCCGTGCCATTCGCGCCGGTGTTGGGCAGCGGGCTCCCGGCCAGAGTGGCAGCCTGCTGGTTAAACAGGGCAAAGCTGCGGAGGGTGTTGTTCCCGCTATCCGTCACGTACAGGAAGTTGCCGGAGATAGCCAGCCCGGCTGGCGCGGAAAAAGTCACTGAAGAAGCCGCGCCGTCGGCATATCCGGGAACGCTGGCCACGCCGAATGTCCCGGTGAGGCTGTTGACCGTCAGCGCACTGACGTTGATTTGCCGGATTTTGTTGTTGCCGGTGTCCGCCACGTACAAGCTGGTGCCATCGGTGCCGATCCCCGCAGGTGCGGCGAATGCCGCCGATGCGGCCGCACCGTCGCTTGAGCCGGATACAGAGGCCAGATTGGTGGTGCCGGTCAGGCTGACAACTCCGCCAATCGAAATCACGCGTATCTTGTTGTTGTTCGTGTCGGCCACATACAAGGCGGTGCCTATGGCGGTTATGCCGGCCGGGGCATTGAAGGTTGCATTGGAGTTGGAGCCATCCAGTGCGCCTGCCCCGGAGGGGAGATTGGTCGTGCCCGTCACGCTGCCCACCGCACCGGTGCTGCTGTCCACGCTGCGGATTTTGTTGTTGCCTGTGTCCGCCACAAATAGCGTGCCGCCGATGTTCGTGATGCCGCGCGGGCCGCTGAATGAAGCCAGGCTCCCGGGGCCATCCACCGCACCGGCCACAACGGCAGAACCCGCCGGGCCGGTGAGGCTGGTCACCGTGCCGCTGGAAATCGATATGCTGCGGATCTTGTTGTTGCCTGTGTCGGATACGTACAGGATACTATTGGTGCTGTCTATCGTGATGCCGGCAGGATTATTGAAGGTGGCAGCGGAACCCGAGCCATCCGCGGCGCCTGCCACGCCCGCCTTGCCAGCAAGCGTGGAAATCGTCCCGGTGGAAATCACCACTTTGCGGATGGTATGGTTATTGGCGTCCGCCACATACAAGTTGGTACCGTCCGAAACGGTACTGTAGGGGTTATTGAATCTTGCCGCAGCCCCTGTTCCATCAGCCCCCGGGTTGGCGGTGCCAGAAAAGGTGCTGACCATGAGGTTGCCGGAAAAATTGAACAATGGGACCGGGGTAAAAACAACGCCCCCTCCGCCTCCCCCACCGCATGCCGAAAGCACCAGCAACGACAGCGGAAGCAGGTAAAACACCAGGGATATTGCACAGCGCATGAATTTGCTCATGATGAATACCCTTCCATGTTCCGCCACTTCGGCGTTCCGGAGCGCATTCGCAAATTGTGCCAACCGGAAACCGTTGT
>DATDDB010000067.1:0-20982 GCA_036524005.1 Gallionellaceae bacterium
ATGAAGTGCGACGTGATTGCCGAGGGCGTGGTGGCCGCCGCGCGCGAGGTGCACCTCACCGTGCCGCTGGTGGTGCGGCTGGAGGGCACCAATGTCGACCTGGGCAAGAAGATCCTGGCCGAATCGGGGCTGCCCATCATTTCCGGCAACGATATGGCGGATGCAGCCGAAAAGGTGGTTGCCGCCGCGCGAGGAAAATAACGATGTCGATATTGATTGATAAAAATACAAGAGTGATGACCCAGGGCATGACCGGCAAGGTCGGCCAGTTCCACACCGTGGCCTGCAAGGCCTATGCCAACGGGGCCAATTGCTTCGTCGCAGGCGTCAACCCGAAAAAGGCGGGCGAAAAATTCGAGGACATCCCGGTGTACGCCTCGGTGCGCGAAGCGAAGGAGCAGACCGGCGCGACGGTCTCGGTGATCTACGTGCCGCCCGCAGGCGCGGCCGCAGCCATCGACGAGGCGGTGGAGGCCGGGCTTGACCTGGTGATCTGCATCACCGAGGGCATACCCGTGCACGACATGCTCAAGACGCGCTACAGGATGCAGGGCAAGAAGACCCTGCTCATCGGGCCGAACTGCCCGGGTCTCATCACGCCGGACGAAATCAAGATCGGCATCATGCCGGGGCACATCCACCGCAAGGGGCGCATCGGCGTGGTGTCGCGCTCTGGGACCTTGACCTACGAGGCGGTGGGCCAGCTCAGCGCGCTGGGCATGGGGCAATCCTCCTGTGTCGGCATCGGTGGCGACCCGATCAACGGCCTCAAGCACCTGGACGTGATGAAGCTGTTCAACGACGACCCCGAGACTGACGCCGTGATCATGGTGGGCGAAATCGGCGGCACGGACGAGGAAGAGTGCGCGCGCTGGATTAAAGAGCACATGAAAAAGCCGGTGGTCGGGTTTATTGCAGGTATAACTGCACCGCCAGGTAAGCGCATGGGGCATGCGGGCGCCATCATCTCCGGCGGCCAGGGCGGGGCCGAGGCCAAGCTGGCGGTCATGGAAGAATGCGGCATCCATATCACGCGCAATCCTTCGGAGATGGGCAGGGTGATGCAGAAAGTCCTGAAGGGTTGAAAAACGACTGCGAGGCGATGATGCTGCGTTGGAAAACGGCAAAAAAATGCTCATTTACTTACATGTAAACTCCGCTTTTTTTGCCGCTTTCCGCCTTGCCTGATCGCCTCTCGTTGCGTTTTTCAGTATCTTCGTACTAAGGTAAATGGTTTATGAATGAAGTGTTACAAATGCTGAGCACCAGCCAGTTCTGGCTGGACGTGCTCAAAATCATCGTCATCGACATCATGCTCTCCGGCGACAACGCGGTGGTCATCGCGCTGGCCTGCCGCAGCCTGCCGGAGGCGCAGCGCAAGAAGGGCATCTTCTACGGCGTGCTGGGCGCGATCGTCCTGCGCATCACGCTCACCTTCTTTGCCGTGAGCCTGCTCTCCCTGCCCTTCCTCAAGGCAGTGGGCGCTCTCATGCTGATCTGGATCGGCGTCAAGCTCATCCTGCCGGAAGAGGAACACGACGCCAGCAACGTGCAGGCTTCCACGCGCCTGTGGGGGGCGGTGCGCACCATACTCATCGCCGACTTCATCATGAGCCTGGACAACGTGCTGGGCGTGGCCGCGGCGGCGCACGGCAGCCTGCTGCTGCTGGGCATCGGTCTGCTCGTCAGCATCCCGCTGGTGGCGTGGAGCAGCCAGCTGGTGCTGAAAGTGCTGGATCGTTTTCCCATCATCATCTATTTCGGCGGCGCGCTGCTCGGCTATGTCGCGGGCGAAATGCTGCTGGGCGAGGAGGCGGTGAAGCACCTGCTCGAAGGCGCGCACGAGGCATGGCACTGGCTGCCGCCGCTCACCGGCGCGCTGCTGGTGGTGGCGGCGGGTAAGCTACTCGCCCTGCGCCAGCTGGCCGCCGCCAAGCCGGTGGACCTGGTGGACGAGCAGGTGGCCGCCTCCAGGCGCGAGCAAGACCGCGACTGAATGCCCTGATTGAATGAACGCAGTCCCGATGGCCGAGTGGAACCCCGCAGCCATGCTGCATTCGCCCCTGTTCGAGCCGCTTGGCCCGTGGCTTGTGCGCATTGAGGCGGGGCGTTTCCCGGGGCTGGACGAATACAACGCGCTGCTCGCGCAACACCAGCCGCCGATCGCGGTGCGCAATGGCCTGCCGCTGCGCTTCGTGGCGCAGGCGGCGGGCAAGCTGCCGTTCGAGGCGCAGTATGAGCCGCGCTGTTACCTCCAGGGCGAGGTGCAGACGCGCGAGCACAACTGGCACGACCTGTTCAACGCCCTGGTGTGGCTGGCCTTCCCCCAATCCAAGGCCGCCATCAACGCGCGCCATTACCAGAGCCTGACGGCAAAAGCGGCCAACCGCACAGACGAGGGCGGCCGGAGCGTTGAGACTAGTCAGCGAGGAAGCGGGCGCGACATGCTCACCCTGCTGGACGAATCCGGGGTGGTCGTGCCCTGCGCCGATCCCGAACTGGCCCGGCTGCTGCGCGATTTCAAGTGGAAGGAGCTGTTCTGGCAGCAGCGTTCGCGGCTCGATGCGGCGATGGGATTCTATCTCTACGGCCACGGCCTGTACGAGAAGGCCCTGCGCCCCTACATCGGCTTGACCGGGCAGGGCTTGATCCTGACAGTGGAGCAGGGTTTTTTCGGGTGGCCGCTGGCGCGCCGCCTCGCACATTTGGACGAGCTGCTGGCGAAACACCTTTCGGATAAGGAGCTTAGCCCGCGCGAACTGACCCCGGTCCCGCTGCTGGGCGTGCCCGGCTGGTCGGAGGAAAGCGCCCGGGAAAATTTTTATGCGGATAGTGGCTATTTTCGCCCGGGGCGTTTATCATCATAAAACACACAGTGGTTATCGGGATTAATCTCAAGTTGCAGACTGGATCAAGTAGTCAATAAATTAAACCAAACAGTTTCTGGGGAGTTAAGATGGCAATCGAGCTGTTCAACAACGGCAAGCACCTGTGCTTGATGTTCGACGACCTGGTGGATGATTCCATGGGCGCGGCCGTGCAGGCCAACCAGTTCCTGATCGTGGACAACGGTCATGGCGCCCTGATCGATCCGGGCGGCAACATGACCTACAACGGCCTGTTGATGGAAATGCACAACTACTTTTCCCCCAAGAAACTGGATTACATCCTGGCCTCCCACGCCGACCCGGACATCATCGCCTCGGTCAACAAGTGGATGATACACACCGACTGTAAGGTGATGATCTCCAAGCTGTGGACGCGTTTCGTGCCGCACTTCTGCAGCGTGGGCAACGCCGAAGGCCGCGTGGACGGCATCCCCGACGAAGGATTGAACATCCCGCTGGGCGAATCGGTCATCCAGGCCATCCCCGCGCACTTCATGCACTCGGAGGGCAATTTCCAGTTCTACGATCCCGTCAGCAAGATACTGTTCTCCGGCGACTTGGGCGCTTCCATCGTCAAGCACGACGAGGCCGACGTCCCGGTGGAGGACTTCAAGAAGCACATCCCCCTGATGGAAGGCTTCCACAAGCGCTACATGATTTCCAACAAGATTCTGCGCTTCTGGGTGCACATGGTGCGCCAGATGGATGTCGAGAGCATCGTTCCCCAGCACGGCCGCGCCATGCTCGGCAAGAAAATGGTGCACGAATTCCTCAACTGGCTGGAAAACCTGCCCTGCGGCGTGGACATCATGACCCAGGACAACTACCGCGTGCCCCGCTAGGCGCGGCATCCTCAGGCAGATGAAACGACAGCGCGAACCGGGACCGGGTTCGCGTTTTTTTTCGTTCCGCTTTTCCGCCGCTATTTCTGTTTCGCCAAAAAGGCCGTGAGCAGGTCTATCGGCAGCGGGAACACGATGGTGGTGTTCTTGTCCGCGCCGATGACCGTCAGCGTTTCCAGATAGCGCAGCTGGATGGCCTGCGGCTCCTGCGACAGGACCTGCGCCGCCTGGAATAGTTTTTCCGAGGCCTGCAATTCGCCCTCGGCGTGGATCACCTTGGCGCGCCGCTCGCGTTCCGCCTCGGCCTGGCGGGCGATGGCGCGTATCATGGATTCGGTCAGGTCCACCTGCTTGATCTCGACGTTGGCGACCTTGATGCCCCAGGCGTCGGTCTGCGTATCCAGGGCTTCGCGGATGTCGTTGTTCAGCTTCTCGCGCTCGGCCAGCATGTCGTCCAGCTGGTGCTTGCCCAGCACCGAGCGCAGCATGGTCTGCGCCAGCTGGCTGGTGGCGTTCAGGAAGTCCGCCACCTGGATGATGGCTTTCTGCGGGTCGATCACGCGCATGTACACCACGGCGCTGACTTTCACCGACACGTTGTCGCGCGAGATGACATCCTGGGTCGGCACCTCCAGCACCACGGTGCGCAGGTCCACGCGCACCGCCTGCTGCACGCCGGGAATGATGATGACCAGCCCCGGCCCTTTCACCTTCCAGAACCGCCCCAGGGTGAACACCACGCCGCGCTCGTACTCGCGGAATATCTTGAAGCTGTAGGAGGCGACAAACACGATTGCCACAAACACAGCGCCGAAACTGATGCTGAAATCCCAAGGCATGATGTTCTCCTTTGTCGTGATGATTGATGGCTGAGGCCGTCAGGGACTGCCCGTCACGGGCTCCACCTCCAGCACCAGCCCGGCAATATGGATGACCTTGATCTTCTGCCCCCGGGCCAGCGGCTGCTTGCACGTGATCCGCCAGGTTTCGCCGTGCACCTGCGCCAGCCCGTTCGTGCCGTCGCAATCTTCCAGCACGCTGCCGGTGTATCCGATCATTTCCTCGCTGCCGCTTTTAACCGGGCGCTTGCGCGCTTTCAGCGCCATGCCCGCGACGAAGAATATGAACAGCGCGCTGAGCAGGGCGACGGGAGCGATGACGGCCCACGGGACGCCGTACCCGGGAATGCCGGTATCGACCAGCATCACCGAGCCGAGCACGAAGGCGACGATGCCGCCTATGCCCATCACGCCAAAGCCGGGGATGAACACTTCCGCCGCCATGAAGGCGATGCCCAGCAGGATGAGCACCACGCCGACATAATTGATCGGCATCACCTGGAAGGCGAACAGCGCAAGCAGCAGCGAGATTGCGCCTATGACTCCCGGCAGCACGAAGCCCGGATTGGACAACTCGAAGAATATGCCGAAAATGCCGGCGAGCATCAGCAGGTAGGCGATGCTGGGATCGGCGATGACGGCAAGCAGGCGGCTGCGCCAGTCCGGCTCCATCTCGACGATGCGCGCGCTCTTCAGCTGCAGCGTGCGCTCCACGCCGAGCACGTTCACGCGGCGCCCGTCCAACTGCCTGAGCAGCGCGGGCAGGTCCGCGGCGACCAGGTCTATCACCTTGAGCTTCAGGGCATCTGCTGCCGGCAGGCTCACCGCCTGGCGCACTGCCTGCTCGGCCCATTCGGCATTGCGCCCGCGCATCTGCGCCAGGCTGCGGATATAGGCGGAGGCGTCGTTGATTTGCTTGCGCTCCATGGCCGAGCCGGGGGCGGCCATGCCCGGCGGTTTCGCGTCGCGGCCTTTGTCCGCCC
The DNA here is from genome assembly GCA_036524005.1 of Gallionellaceae bacterium. Lineage (GTDB taxonomy): Bacteria > Pseudomonadota > Gammaproteobacteria > Burkholderiales > Gallionellaceae > DATDDB01. The sequence continues at coordinate 5,553 of DATDDB010000067.1, forward strand.
CATCCTTGCTGGGCTGGGCAGGTTCCGGCGGCTCGCTGCCGGGCGGCCCCGGGCCCACCATCACCGGCGTGGCCGCTCCCAGATTGGTGGCGGGCGCCATCGCGGCGATATGGCTGGCATAGAGGATGTAGGTGCCCGCGCTGGCGGCGCGTGCGCCGTCGGGGGCGACGTAGGCGGCAACCGGAACCGGCGAGGCGATGATCTGCTTGATGATCTGGCGCATGGAGGTATCCAGCCCCCCGGGCGTATCCATCTTCAGCACCACCAGTTCGGCCTGCTCGCCGGCGGCCGATTTCAGGCCGCGCACGATGTAGTCCGCCGAGCCCGGGCTGATTGCCCCATCCACATCCAGCACCACCACGACCGGCGCATGCTCGGCCAACGGTGCACCCTGGGCCGCCGGGGAATTCCCGGCCGCAAGCGCGATTCCCGCTACCAGCAACAGGCCGGGCAGCAGGGCGTGCATGAGGGGGAGGGGACGCATCGGGCGCCTATGCAAGCGGATTCCTGCATGCGCTTAAGGTTATGACCTGCACCGCCGGTGCAGGCAGAATCACCACACCGTCACGTCAACGCAGCTTTCCACTCCGGTCGGCGTGTGCCCTTCGGTATTCACCGCCAGGCAGATATGGTGCTTGCCGGAAGACAGCGGGCCGAGGGTGGTGGTGCCCTTGAGCTGGCGGATCACATCCACGCGCTTGCCGTCCACATTGAGGTGCAGGTGGTTGCCCTCCGTGCCGGGATCGGCTTCATAGGTCAGGGTGATCTTGTCCTTGGCATAGGGCTCCTTGGGCACGACCGAGCTGATCGTCACCTTGCCTTGTGCGGCCAGCGCGCTGCCGCAGGCAAACAGGGATGCAAAAATCAGGGAAACGAGGGTCCTGGTATTCATGGCGGTTCTCCTTTTGGTTAAAGGTGCTGCATGCGGTACCGTTGCGCCGCTTGGTCCGGCCGATGGAACAGCCGCAGGGTTAGGCTTCGGGCCAGGGGCGGGATGTGGCGGAGGCCGGAAAGTGCCGGTGGAGGGGCAGAGAGACTCGCTCAGGACGCCCATGGACCGTGCCCCGGAAACGCTAACCTGAAAAAGTGGCTGCTAAAATTATACGAGCCTGAGCAAATTAGTCAAGAACTGTGCATGCCGGCTGTTCAGCCGATGTCGTGAGAAATTTTCCGGCATGCCTGGCGCAGGAATTTCATCTGCTTGCCGAAGTTGCGGCATCCGCTGCACATCAGCAGATGAAAACGCAGGCTCATCTTGTCGTGCAGGCTCAAATGCCGATCCATTCCTTGAGACATCAGTTCGGCCGCCTGTTTACAGTTCAGCATGTTTTTCCTCCCGTTTGAACCAGCGCTCTTCAAGGCACAGCCTCAATCCCATGCGAGCGCGGTGCAATACCACCCAGCAATTAGTCGATGAAATGGATAGTTCCTTACATATTTCCGCGGTTTCCAGGCCCAGCATCTCGCGCATCATGAAAATGCGGGCAGTATTTTCCGGAAGCCGGGTCAGGCAGAGTTCGAATACCAGCCAGAATTGCCGGCTGGCATAGCTTTGTTCGGGATTGCCCCAGCCGGATGGACGGCTTTCTTCCTGCCAGCGATCCTGCTGATTGAAGAGGTCATCATAGGCATCCTCCGGGATTTCCTCAATTGCCTGGCCGGCGCCGGGCGAACGCGCGCGTGCGCGGATGATGTCGACTATTTTGTGTTTGAGTATTCCGAATACCCAGGTTTTGAGCTGGGCACGGTTGCCGAACTGCGCCCGGGCGGATATGGCCGCCGCCAGCGCTTCCTGCACGGCATCTTCGGCGGCTGCTTCGTCACGCAATTGCAGGCGTGCGAATTTGAGCATGTCATGGCGCATGGCAGGCAATGCGTCATCAAGCTCGTTTTGCGTGGCTGCCCCTGAAGAAGCGGTTGCGCTGGTCATAAATGTTTTGAAACGAGTGTAAGGAATCGCATGTATGGGCGACTAACGGTCAGGAGGGTCAAATGTACCCCCGGATATTACGACACTTCAACCCAGGAAAGGAAATGGCCATGTCTCTCATGTGCAATTTGGATGGATGCAAGCAAAAGCCCGGTATGTGCATACACGAGAAAATGATGCTGGGCACGATAATCATGATCGGATTGATCGGCGGTCTGGCGTTTTATTTCAGGTAAACAATCAATATAAGGAGGGCAAGCAATGAAGATTCTGGCGCCAGCAAAGACACCCCAGATCAATCTGGTGGATATAAAGGGACAGCCCGTGCAGATTGGCAATGGGCGCAAGCTTCTGCTGTCATTGTTCCGGGAAGCCAACTGCCCATTCTGCAATTTCAGGGTTTATGACCTGACCAACAACCATCCCAATTTGGCCGAACTGGGCCTGGATATTGTGGCAGTTTTCAAGTCTGGCCGCGACGACATCGACAGGTTTATCGCGCAGCGGCCACGTCCCTTCAGAATGGTGGCTGACCCGGAAGGGAAAGCGCACCAGGCTTTTCATGTGGACTCCTCATGGTGGGGAAAGGCCAAGGCGATGCTGCTGAGGCTGCCGGACCTGATGCGCGGCATGGGAATGACAGGCATGCGCGGCATGGCGACCGGCAATCTGATGCCGGCTGATTTCCTGATCGATGAAAATGGCATCGTGGTCGAGACCTACTACGGTCAGGATGCGGGCGACCATATTCCCATGGCGAGAATCGAGTCGTTCGCGGCGCAACGGCGGCATCCTTGAGCGTCCACGCCGGGGATGCGGCGGAAGTACTCGCAAAACAAAAGCGGTTATTCCGGCGTGGAGGGCATGCTCGAACCGCCAATTTTAAAAACGTTGCGCGGGATTTGTTCTATACTTCCGCCACCTCTTCAACAACAACTCACCGGAGGATGGCATGACAAGAACACCTAAAGCAGCTCTGCCCGTAGCCCTGCTTCTTTCCGCGCTGGTCCTATCCGCCTGTGCGACCAAGCCGAAAGAGGAGCAGCCTGCCGCCGCGCCGCCTCCGGCCGCGGCCGCTCCTGAGCAGCCGCCCGCGGTTGAGGCTCCCCCCGCTGCTGAGCCCCCCGCTCCGAAGGCCGAGGCCGAAGCGCCAGCGCCCAAACCCGTCATCAAGAAACACAAGAAGCGTAAAGTTGCCAAGCCCGCTCCGCCTCCGGTGGAACAGCCTGCTCCGGTAGCGGCACCGGAACCGGCGCCTGCACCCCCGCCCGCTCCCGTGGCGACACCTGCCCCACCTCCCCCGGTGGTGGTGGCGCCTGTGCAGCCGGAAGAAGGCTTCCTGCAAAAATTCTGGTGGCTGATAGCCCTCATCGTCGCAGCGGCAGCGATCGCCGGGGCGGTGCTGATGAAGAAGAAAGACTAGCTTGGGCAGGGCGGGCAATGCTGCTGCATTGCCCGCCGCTCTGGCTGAATCAGGCCCTTGCACCTTCCTCGATTCGCGCCTTCAGTTCCTCCAGCTCCAGGGGCTTGTGTTGAATCACTATGCCCTTTTCGGCCATGCTGCGCATCAGGGTGGGGTCGGTGTCGCCGGTAATGATGATCGCCGGAAGACGCGGGCCGAATCCTTGCCTGATCGAGGTGATCACATCGAAACCGGTTTCCCCCGCGCCCAGGCGGTAGTCGCATACCATGATGTCGGGCGGGTGCGAGCCCAGCCGGGCCAGCAATTCCGTTCCGCTGGAAGCGGCAACGACCTTATGGCCTGCTTCCTCCAGGGCCAGGGCGAGTGCGTTGAGGACGGCAGGATTGTCATCCACGACCGCAATGCGCAGGCTTCTGGCCGGGTGCTTCTGGTCCCCAGGCTGGAGCCTTGCGGGTTGCCTGATTCCCAGCGGCAGTTCAATGGCAAACATGGAGCCGCGGCGGTAACGTGATTGAACGCGCATCTCAAGGCCAAGCAGATTGGCGGTCTTGGCGACAATTGCGAGTCCGAGACCGCTGCCCCGGGTGCGCGCATCGTCCTCGAGCTGCTTGAATTCCTCGAAGATTTCGCCGGTCTTGCCCGGGGGGATGCCGATGCCGGTATCCCAGACTTCTATCCACCTTTTCCCATGATGGCGCCGGCATGCAATCAGCACGCTGCCGCGCCGGGTATAGCGGATGGCATTGGAGACCAGGTTGCCAACGATGCGCTGAAACAGCACCGGGTCGGTGCGCGCAGTCAGGCCGAAGGAGCCGCAGCGCAGGCTCAACCCCTTCGCCTCCGCTTCGGGCGCATGGGTGGAAATCACCTTGTTGAGCATTTCGTCGACGGCGAAGTCGGATACACGCGGCGACACCACGCCCGCCTCCAGCTTGGAGAGGTCCAGCAGTTTGGAAAGCAGGTCGCTCAGGCCGGAAACGCATTCATCCATGTCTTTCAACAGCCCATATTCCCTGGGGTCGAGCTTGTTCTTGAGCACCCCGACATACAGGTTGAGCGCGGAGAGCGGCTGGCGCAGGTCGTGGCTGGCGGCAGCCAGGAAGCGTGACTTCGCGGTGTTGGCGTTCTCGGCTTCTCTTTTTGCCGAAGCAAGCTCGATGGTGCGCTCCGCCACAAGCTCCTCCAGATTGCGGCGGTGAATGTAGAGCTCTTGCTGGGCCGCTGCATTGGCTGCGCGCACGCGCAGGGTTTCGATGCCAAAGGAAAGATTGCTGGCCAGCTCTTCCAGCAACTGGATCTCGTCCGCCACGAAAGCGCCCGGCTCGGCGCTGTAGATGGTCAGCGCCCCGAGCATGTGGTCCTTGCCGGAAAGAGGCAGTGCGATGCTCGATCTGTAGCCGACCATGAGGGCGGCATCACGCCAGCGCGCCATGGCCGGGTTATGCAGCGTGTCCTGGTTGATTTGCGTGACGCCCACCCGGATGGCCGTGCCGGTGGGGCCACGGCCCAGCTCGGTGTCGGCCCAGGTGATCGGATTGTTATTCAGATATTCATTGGCAAGGCCGGACATCGCCACCGGCCGTATCGACCTCGCCGCATCGGATTCGGCAAACCCTACCCACGCCATCAGGTAACCGCCGGTGTCCACCACCAGCCGGCAAATCGAGTCGAGCAGCGTCTGTTCTTCTTCCGCGAGGACCAAGGCGGTATTGCATTTGCTCAGGAGCAGCAGCGCGCGGTTGAGCCGCTTCTGGGCGACCTCGGTCTGCTTGCGCTCCGAAATGTCATAGACCGTGCATCGGCTCATCACATATTGCCCGTGTTCGTCCCGCACCGCACTGGCGTTGATCAGGGCCGAGATGCGCCTTCCGTCCTTGGTCAGGAGGCACGCCTCCAGACCGGTGAGCGACCCGGATTTATTGAGGCGGGAAAAGTTCTCCCAGAACGAAACCGCACTTTCGGATGTGAGCAGATCATAAAAGCGCAGCTTGCCGACCATCTCCTCGCGCGTATAACCCAGCCACGAAAGCTCGGTATCGTTGATCTTGACAATCACGCCATCCTTGTCGGTGGAGTGGTAGCCGCAGGGGGCGTTCTGGTACAGGTCGTCGATTTCCGTCAGCGATGCCCTGAGCGCATCGTTTGAATGGCTCAGCTCGGCGGTGCGCTGCAGCACTTGCTCCTTCAGGAGATTGCGCTGTTGCTGCAGCAATTCCTGGGTCTGCTGGAGTTCCGTGATGTAAGCGCGCAACGGGCGGAACAGGAACAGGTAAAGGACGGGCGTAAGCAGGACGATCAGCAGCACGCCGTCCAGCAGGTTTTCCACCAGCGTAGAATGCGGCGGCAGCAACTCGAAGGAGAACATCAGCCCGATTTCGGTCGCGAGGATGGAAATCACGACGATGGCAAGGAGGCGTGCCGGCGATTGCAGGACGTTCTTCGGCTGAGGGGCGGGTGCTTCCGAGTTCCTGTCTTCTCGAATCATGGATTGAGAGCCTGGCATGTAATCGTCCTGGTATGTTACTTTAATGCGGAAGCCGTTGCCAATCGCATGAACACGGAGGAGCATCGGGAAAGGCCGTGCTGCAGGAAGCGGCTGGGCGCGCCTGCATCACGCGGATAGTATCCGGTTGTATACCGCCAGGTCATTTTCCGAAAAACAGCAGAAAATGACTTCCTTCAGGCTGGTCGCAGCGGCCGCGCAGGACCTGACTGCCCCGATGGCAATCTGTGCGGCAGGTTCGATAGGATAGCCGTACACGCCGGTGCTGATGCTGGGGAAGGCCAGAGTCTGGATGTTGTTCTCGCTGGCGATCCTGAGCGCACGCAAATAGCAGGAGCGCAACAGCTCAGGCTCGCCGTGCGTGCCGCCGCGCCAAACGGGGCCCACGGTGTGTATGACGTAACGGGCCGGGAGGCGGTACCCTTGGGTGAGCTTGGCATCCCCCGTCTTGCAGCCGCCGAGCAGGCGGCATTCATGCAGGAGATCGGGGCCCGCGGCACGGTGGATGGCGCCGTCCACGCCGCCGCCGCCCAGCAAGGACGAATTCGCGGCGTTCACGATGGCATCGACGGCCAGCGTCGTGATGTCGGCCTTGATGGCGCGTATTTTCATAAGCGACAGTATATCCGTCGAACACCAGGCCGGGTAGGCCAGCGAGGTTGCCCGGGTTCCGCGCCGGTCAGGCCCGCGATGGGGCCGGGCGGAGATCGGCGAGCAGGGTTCCCGCCTGCATGGCCTGCTTCTCGTAATCCTCGCGGCGCAAGGCTTCGCCCAGCGCGGCAGCATGCCATTCCTGCATGGCGGGCAGGGCCAGCAGCCGGCTGGCGTAGTGCAGCGCGGGCGCGGACAATTCCAGGCCGTAGGTCTGGATGCGGAAGGCCACGGGAGCGAAGAACGCATCCACGGCGGTGAAGGTTTTTCCGCCCAGGCATGGGCCGCCGAAGCGGGACAAACCGTCGTTCCAAAGCTCATCCAGGCGCGCAATGTCGGCCAGCAGCGCTGGCGGCTGGCGCTCCATGCGTATGCGCAGGCCGCAGTTCATTGCGCAGATGCTGCGCATACTGGTAAACCCGGAATGCATCTCCGCCGCGGCCGAGCGCGCCCATGCACGCGCGCGGGCATCGGCAGGCCATACGCCGGGAAATTTCTCCGCCAGGTATTCCACGATGGCGAGCGAATCCCAGACGGCGATGTCCCCGTCGGCCAGGCAGGGCATCCTGCCCGAAGGCGAGGCGGCGCGGAAGGCCCCGGTTTCTCCGTAAGGAATCAGCTTCTCCTGGAACGGGACGCCCAGTGCGCGCATCAACAGCCACGGACGCAGGGACCAGGAGGAGTAGTTCTTGTTGGTGATGTACAGGGTGAGCATGGTTCGCCTCCGTTTCAATCAAGCCGGGCTAGCTGCACTGCAGCACCATCCAGACGTTGGAGAAATCCTTGCGCGCCAGGTCGGCCGCACGTATCCAGAAGTAGATCATTCCGCAGTCGCCCCACATCATGCCGGCGTCGTCGTCCGTGTCAATCTGGAACAGCAGGCGCCAGTCCTCGGCGCCCTGCATCAGGGCTTTTGCGCGCGGGTCTTCATAGCCGCTCGAATCTCCGAGGTAGAGGCCATTCGATGCCAATTGGCACTCGATTTCCATCGTGTCGTTCTGGATCGGGTTGGGGTAGCCGCCGATCTGGTGCTGGGGGCGGCCGCCGAAAATTTCCTCCCGCAGTTCTTGCGCCTTCTCAAAAGCCTCGTCCTCGTCATCGGAATCGCTGCCGGGAAGCTCAAGGCGCTGCAGGTCAGGAATGCTGAGTATCGGGCTGAACATGACCGGCTGTTCCAGGAACAGCCCTTCCTCGGGCAGCTCGTCCGGCGCGGGGCGGGTTTCCGGCGCGGGTGTACCGGCCGAGTAGACCACCGCCCAGCTGCCCCGGTCCTTGGGGTCGAAGCCCCAGGTGCTTTGCTCTGCGTCGTAAAAGAAATACAAATATCCGGAGGCAGGCAGCTCGGGCAGGGGCGAGGGCTGCGGCAGTTCTGCCAGGTCGATCTGCGCCAGGAACGACATGGGCTGCGCCCCCCATTCCGGCCACGCGATGGCGGAAGGCAGATTGGGCAGCCCGCCGATCTTGCTGAAAGCGCCGGGTGCGGGAGCGGGAATGACGTGAAGCGCGGGACGTTGGTGCTGTTGCAGGGTTTTGACCATTTCCATCAGATTCATCGGATGCCTTTCACAAGAAGATCACGGATGCCGCAATGGTTGAAACGCAAAACGTCGGGCAGGATGCGGTTTTCGCCGCAACCCGCACGCATGGGTGCAACGCTCAGAGCCTGGCTTCCAGCGCGTCCGCGCCCGCCGCGGCGATCTGCCCGTCCTGGAACGAGCGCACGCCGCTGACGCCGATGGCGCCGATCACGCTGCCGTCGCGCAGGATGGGCACGCCGCCTTCGGCCGGGATCACGCCGGGGAGGGCGAGGTGGATCAGGCGGCCGCTCTGCACCGCGTCTTCCGAGGCCTTGCTCGGGGTGTGCAGGGCGGCGGCCATGTGCGCCTTGGCGATGGCGGTTTCCACGCTGCCGAAGCGCGTGTCGTGGCTGCGCTGCAGATAGAGCAGGTGGCCGCCGTCATCCACCACGGCGATGGTCACCTTCCAGTCGTTCTTCAGCGCGCAGGCCTCGGCGGCCGCCGCCACGCGCCTGGCTTCTTCCAGGGTGAGCACGGGTTTGCTGGCCATGGTCAGTTGCCCAGCGCCTTGAACACCTGGTCGCGGATCGCTTCCACCTTGCCCACGCCCGGGATGCACACATATTTGGGCGCGCCGGGTGCGCCGCTCCTGGCCCAGCCCGAGTAGTAGTCCACCAGCGCCTTGGTCTGCGCGTGGTAAACGGAGAGGCGCTTCTTCACGGTCTCTTCGGCGTCGTCCTGGCGCTGGATCAGCTCTTCGCCGGTCACGTCGTCCTTGCCGGCCACCTTGGGCGGATTGAACACCACATGGTAGGTGCGGCCCGAGGCCAGGTGCACGCGGCGGCCGCTCATGCGCTTGATGATTTCCGCGTCGGCCACGTCGATTTCCACCACATAGTCCAGTGTCACGCCCGCGGCCTTCATCGCCTCGGCCTGCGGAATGGTGCGCGGAAAGCCGTCGAACAGGAAACCCTTGGCGCAATCTTGTTCCTGGATGCGCTCCTTCACCAGGTTGATGATGATGTCGTCCGGTACCAGCTCGCCCGCGTCCATCAGCTTCTTCGCCGCCAGGCCCAGCGGCGTGCCGGCCTTGGCCGCGGCGCGCAGCATGTCGCCGGTGGAGATTTGCGGAATGCCGTATTTTTCCTTGATGTAGTTGGCCTGTGTGCCTTTACCGGCGCCGGGCGCGCCCAGCAGGATGAGTCTCATGTTTATATCCCTTGGTTGATGAGTGCTTCGAATGTATTGCGTGCAGCGTGCAAGTCTGCCTCGGTATCCACCCCGGCGGGCGGGGCGGTCTCGGTGATGGTCACGCCGATCTTGTAGCCGTGCCACAGCGCGCGCAACTGCTCCAGCGACTCGAATTGCTCGATGGCGGCGGGTGCCAGCTTGCCGTAGGCGCGCAAAAAGCTCACGCGGTAGGCATAGATGCCGATGTGGCGCAGCACGGGCAGGGTGCCGGGCAGCGGCTCGTTCTTGGCAAAGGCGTCCCTGGGCCAGGGAATCGGCGCGCGGCTGAAATACAGCGCGTTGCCGTTCTTGTCCACGACAGCCTTCACGATGTTCGGATTGCGCATCGCCGCCTCGTCGTGGATGGGATGGCAGGCGGTTGCGATCGCGCATTCGGGGTGATCGTGCAAATGCTGCGCCACGGCGCGGATCAGCTCGGGCGGAATCAGCGGCTCGTCGCCCTGCACGTTCACCACGATGGTGTCGTCCGGCCAGCCGTGCTGCTGCACCACCTCGGCGATGCGGTCGGTGCCGCTCTGGTGGTGGGCGTGGGTGAGGCAGGCCTTGAAGCCGTGCTCGTGCGCGGCGGCGAGGATGGGCGGGTGGTCGGTGGCGATCCAGATCTGCTGTGCGCCGCTTTTTGCGGCCTGCTCGGCCACGCGGACCACCATGGGTTTGCCCGCGATCGGCAGCAGCGGCTTGCCCGGCAGGCGGGTGGAGGCGAAGCGGGCGGGGATGACGACGTGGAAATCCGGCATGGTGTGGTTATAAAATTTTATGCAGGGTGGAGATTATACCGGTTAGCGCGCGGCAGGGGTTCGCAAGCGCGCTACTTTGCATTACTCGTCCGACACGCGGGCCTTACTCGTCCGACACGCGGGCCTTACTCGTCCGACACGCGGATCTCCTTGATGACGATCTCGCCGGCGATCTTGCCATCGCCTTCAATTTGCCGCACCTTCACCGGCAGCAGGCGGTATTCCAGGCCCAGCCAGATTTCCGTGCCTTCTGCGCCCGGTGCGTGCGCCTTGATGAGATGCAGCGTACGCAGCTTGCCCATAGGGGTATCGATCACCTCCTCGGGGCCGGTCTCGAGCTTGTAGTACTCCAGCTTCCTGCCATTGCTGACCGCAAGCGGAAGGTCTTTCCGTTCGTATGGCAACTGCGACAACTGATACAGGAAGCTGAGTATGTCCTGTGTCCCGTCCGGCAGCGAGGTTTTTGCGCCGGAGGCAAACCCCAGCTGATGGGCGCCCCAGTCGAAAGCCGCCTCCGAGCGCTGCGTGCCGTGCTCATCTGTTTTGGCTTCGGTGAACAGCTCGGGACGCAAGCCATTGCGGGAGGAACTGCCGCGGCTGTCCTGGATGTTCTGGTAGCGCTTGACCAAACGCGCCAGGCCCGTGGTTTCCAGCTCGGCGTGCAGGGTGTAATGCCCGTCGGTGATCTCCAGTTCGTGGCGTATTTCCCCGACATACAACCCCATTGACCCCATCTGCGCCACATACAGCAGGCGCGCGTGTTTGGGCAGCGCAGGGGCGTGATCGCTGGTCAGCGCGTAATCACTCGTGGCAGGCACAGCGCTTGCGGCCATCGCAGTCTCGGGGACTGCACTCGCCGCCGCTGCTTCGGCGGGGACGGCGCTTGCCGCCGCGGGCGCGGCAGGGACACTGCTGGCCGCTACGACGGCTGGCGCAACGGGCAGGACTGGGGGAACCGGTGATGCCGGCCTGGGCCGGGGTTTCCGCGGCCCGGTCTTTTGCGCCGCCTTGGGAAGCGGCACCAGCTTGGCAGTGAGCAGTGGCAAGGACTCGTCGTGGCGCGGCAGCGTGAGATGCGGCAGCCCCAGCAGCGCGGCGTGGATCAGGAGGGAAAGGGCGGCGAAAACAGCCAGGCGCCGGCCGGGGGTGCGAAACAGGGCGGTCACGGCACCAATTCGGGTTGGGTCAACACCAGCGCTGGTTGGTTATTTATACAGCTTCTCCGCCTCTTCCGGCGTGAGCTTGCGTGCCTCGTCGGCCAGCATCACGGGGATGCCGTCCTTGATCGGGTAGGCCAGGCGGTCGGCGCGGCAGATCAGTTCCTGCTCGGCCTTGTGGTAGTAGAGCTGGGATTTGCACAGCGGGCAAACCAGGATTTCAAGCAGCTTGGCGTCCATGAGGGGCGATCTTTCTGATGATGAGTTGGGCGAGTGCCGGGTCCACCTGTGCGTCCACGCGCAGCACCCAGCATTTCTCGTCGGCGTATGGCGCGCATTTTACCGCATCTTTTTCCGTCATGAGTATGGCATCCGCCCCGGCGATGGCGAGGTCGGCCGCGGTGTAATGGTGGTGGTCAGGCAGCGGGTGGCGCGTGATGGCCAGCCCCAGGCTTTCCAGGTATTTGAAAAAGCGCTCCGGGTGGCCGATGCCCGCGAGGGCATGCAGGCGCGAGCCGTTGAAATCGCCCGCCTGGCGGGTGTTTTCCGGGTTGAGCAGGTTGTGGAACTGCTCGCCGTGCAGCTTCATGCCGAATTTGCCGTGCCCATCCGCTCCGCCGTTCACCACCACCGCATCCACCGTATCGAGGCGCGACACCGGCTCGCGCAGGGGGCCGGCGGGCAGCAGAAAGCCGTTGCCGATGCGGCGGTGGCCGTCCACCACGGCGATTTCCGCGTCGCGCCCGAGGCGGTAATGCTGCATGCCGTCATCGCTGATGAGCACATCGCATTCCGGGTGGGCGGAGAGCAAGGCGCGCGCGGCGGCGGGGCGGTCGCGCCCTATCCACACCGGGCACAGCCTGCGCTGCGCCATCAGCAATGGTTCGTCGCCGGTCTCGGCGGGGGAGGAGTCGGGCAGGACTTCCTGCGGAGCAGGCGATTGCGCGGCATCGGCGCTGCCCCGGTAGCCGCGGCTGATGATGCCGGGATGCCAGCCTGCGTCCAGCAGTTGCTGGGCGAGCCAGAGCGCGAGCGGCGTCTTGCCGCTGCCGCCCACGGTGATGTTGCCCACCACCACCACCGGGACCGGCAATTTAACGGATTGGAAGATGCCCAGGCGGTAGCACAGGCGGCGTGCCGCCGCGATCAGCCCGAACAGCAGGGAAAGCGGCAGCAGCAGGAGGTGGAGCGGGGTGATGCCGTACCAGTGTCGCTCGATCCGCGCCATGTGCCTGGATTACTTCCTGGGCGGCGGCGTTTCGGTCTTGAAGGTGATGCTGGATATTCCGGCAGTGCGCGCGGCTTCCATGATGTTCACCACGGCCTGGTGCGGGGTGCGCGCATCGGCATTGATGACCACCACCGGGTTTTTCGCGTCGCCTGCGGCACGGCGCAGGTCGTCGGCGAGCTTGTCCACGTTGGAGAAGGCTATCGTCTGGCTGTTGATGGCGTAGTGCTCCGAGGCATCCACCGCGACGTTGATCAGCTGGCTGTTCTTTTCGCCCGCCGCGCTTTCCGATGCCTGGGGCAGGTTGATCTGCAAGCCGGAAAACTGTGCGTAGGTGGTGGTGACCATCAGGAAGATGAGGATCACCAGCAGCACGTCTATCATCGGGATCAGGTTGATCTCCGGTTCTTCGCGGATGCGCCCGCGCTGGAAATTCATTCAGTTACCTCCGCGCGCCATGCACCACTTCGACCAGCTTGATGGCTTGCTGCTCCATCTCGATGACCAGGCTGTCCACCTTGGCGCGGAAATGGCGGTAGGCGATCAGGCTGGGCACGGCCACGATCAGGCCATAGGCGGTGTTGAACAGCGCCACCGAGATGCCGTGCGCCAGCACGGCGGGGGTGTTGCCGGCTGCGGTTTGCGCGCCGAAAATCTCGATCATGCCCACCACCGTGCCGAACAGGCCCAGCAGCGGGCTGACCGTGGCGATGGTGCCTATGGTGGTGAGGAAGCGTTCCAGCTCGTGCGCCACGGAGCGGCCTGCTTCTTCGATGGCTTCCTTCATGATGTCGGGGGAAGCGCCGGCGTTCTTGATTCCGGCGGCCAGCACACGGCCCAGCGGGGAGTTGGCCTGCAGGCCTGCGATCAGGGGTGCGCTGGCGCCGCCCTGTTTGAATTCCTGAATGGTTTTGTCGAGCAATCCGTCAGGTGTGACAGTCTTGCCGCGCAGGAACCACAATCTTTCGGAGATCAGCCAAACGGCGATGATGGAGGCAATGAGCAGAAAATAGATGGGCCAGCCTGCGGCTTCGACAAATGCAATCACGCAACTTCTCCAGAGATATGCTTAAATTCGGCAGGCGCAACTGTAACTTGTCATGCCGATTTGGGCAAGGCTGATGCGCGCGATATTTACATAAATGCCGAGTGGTGAATCTGTTATACAAGTATGCCGGATACCAGTTTTCAATTATCCACAAAAACTGTGCATAACTTTGTGAACAAACCCGGTGAATGAATCATAACCCCGCATTTTTTAAACAAAATTACCCGGCAGCCCGATTTTTATACACTCAATAAAGCGTTTATAAACAACATGATAGCGTAAGTTGTAACGCGCCTGTCATGTAACTTGCCCCGGAAGGGCCGCCAATGCTGGAATTGTGAATTAAAACCAATTGTCAATATGTCTTCCGAACTAAATTTGAACGAAAAAAATCGCGTGTTCAGCGTGCGCGAACTCAACTTTGCCGCCAAGCAATTGATCGAAAGTGGCTTGCCTTTGATGTGGGTGCGCGGAGAAATTTCCAATTTTGTGAGCGCCGCCTCGGGCCACTGGTATTTTTCGCTCAAGGATGAACAGGCGCAGGTGCGCTGTGCCATGTTCCGCAACAAAAGCCAGTATCTCGACTGGAAACCGGCGAACGGAAAGCAGGTGGAAGTGCTCGCTCTCCCCACGTTATATGAAGCGCGCGGCGATTTCCAGCTCATCCTGGAGCAGATGCGCCCCGCAGGCCTGGGCGCACTGCATGAAGCCTTCGAGCGCCTCAAGCAAAAGCTGGAAGCCGAAGGCCTGTTTGCCCGGGAGCGCAAGCGCCCGCTGCCCGCCTTGCCTGCCCAGATCGGCATCGTCACCTCACCCCAGGCGGCAGCGCTCAGGGACGTGCTCACCACCCTCGGGCGGCGCATGCCGGGCATTTCCGTCGTGCTCTATCCCACTCCCGTGCAGGGCGAGGGCGCGGGGCAGAAGATCGCGCAGGCCATCAAGCTGGCGAACGAACGTGCGGAGTGCGACGTGCTCATCGTCTGCCGCGGCGGCGGCAGCCTGGAAGACCTGTGGGCGTTCAACGAAGAGCCGGTGGCGCGCGCCATTGCCGGAAGCCACATCCCGGTGGTGAGCGGCGTGGGGCACGAAACCGACTTCACCATCGCCGATTTCGCCGCCGACCAGCGCGCCGCCACTCCCACTGCCGCAGCACAACTGGCCACCCCGGACCGCGAAGAGCTCATGCTGCGCCTGCGCAATCTAGTGCGCCACCTGGCGCGCGCCCACCAGCGCCGCCTGGAAACGGCTATGCAGCAGCTCGATTACCTGCAGCGCCGCCTCGTCCACCCCGCGCAGAAAATGGCGCAGCAGGCACAGCACCTGGGCCACCTGCAAAGCCGCCTGCGCATGGCCAGGCCGGATGTGGAGCGGCTCATCCAGCGCCAGGAAGACCTCGCGCGCAGGCTCGGCGCCGCCATGCAGCGCAAGCTGGAAAACGGCGCGCATCGCCTCAATGCCATGCAGCAGCACCTCACCCACCTCGATCCTGACCGCGTGCTGGCGCGCGGCTACAGCATGGTGCGCGATGCGGAAGGAAGGATCGTGGCGGATAGCGCCAGGGTGAAGCCGGGCGCCCTGCTGGAGGTGACGTTCGCCAAAGGCTGGGCCAGGGCAGAAGTGAAGGAGAAGGGGTGATTCAGGAAGTTCTACACGAATTATTGTTGTATTAATAAACTGGCAAGTGTCATGATACTTTCTCAGTAATTATGCGCAGACTGTTCAGTTAATTCACTTGGGGTGCCAAGATGTTCCGAGCCATGATCTTCACTTTGTTTGTATTCTGCGTATCGGTTGCATGGGCAGAAGATTCCGAAAACAAATTTATGTATGCTTGTAATGTCAATAAGTCGAAGGTTGAGCTTGGCCCAATCGTGCCGGAACATGCAGATAAGTTAAAAAAACTTGGATATGTTGTGGAAGAAATAGCAACTTATGAACTCATAAACTACACACCAGAAGATGAGAATGGCAATGTCACCCGTGAT
>DATDDB010000068.1:0-13455 GCA_036524005.1 Gallionellaceae bacterium
AGGAATACCTGACGCTGCCGATCTTGCGCAAGACCGTGCGCCTGACCTTCGCCATCGCCATGGTTTGGACTTACCTGAACTGCATCGAGTTCGCTTCGGTGTGGTACAGCCACGACCAGGCGGCCAAGGATGTGCTGATCCAGAAAGCCACCGGCCAGTACGCGCCGTTCTGGTGGGCGATGATATTCTGCGGCTCGGTGGTGCCGTTCGCGCTCATGGTGCGGCGCTGGCAGACTAATATCCCCATCATGTTCACAGTGTCGCTGCTGCTCAACCTCGGCATGTGGCTGGAGCGCTGGATGATCGTCTCGCCCACCCTGTCGCACGATTACTATCCCTGGGTGTGGAATCACGACCAGTGGCCCGGCCTCATCCAGTGGGGCATCGTCGCGGGCAGCTTCGGGTTTTTCTGCATGATGCTGATGATCTTCTTCAAGCTCGTGCCGTCCGTTTCCATGCACGAAGTGATTCCGCTCGCCATGCGCGAGCGGAAGCCCACCCCGTAATTCGCCGCGCGGATGCGCAGGCCGCGTTTACCAGCTTACCGGTATTTTTTAGTGTGTGACGCAGCGGTACCCTGAGTGCCTGCATTCAAGGTTAGTGAGGCTATCATGGACACGCGTTTAATCACACTCGCCAGCATCATGGTTTACACCGCGATGGCGCTGGGCCTGGCCGCTTGCGGCGGCGGCTATGGCAGCGGCGGCATGCCCGTTTACTCGGTGG
Organism: Gallionellaceae bacterium; assembly: GCA_036524005.1. Classification (GTDB taxonomy): domain Bacteria; phylum Pseudomonadota; class Gammaproteobacteria; order Burkholderiales; family Gallionellaceae; genus DATDDB01. Next base: position 727 of record DATDDB010000068.1, read on the forward strand.
GCGGCACCGTCACCGGATTGGCCGGCCCTGGCCTCGTGCTTCGGGATAACGGCACGGATAACAAAGCCATCGGCGCGGACGGCCCCTTCACCTTCGCCACTCCGCTGGCCTTCGGCATGACATACAACGTCACCATCGCATCGCAGCCTTCCAGCGGCCCTGCGTGCGCCGTCACGAACGGCAGCGGGACGGTGGGTTATGCCAATGTAACCAACGTCTCGGTGCATTGCCCCTGATTGCGCCTGGTCGTTTCGTGGTGTCGTGTTGCCAGGTTGACAAGAGAACGAACGTTCTGTAATCTGGGATTCCGTAACAGACGAACCGCAGCATCATGGCAATACCACCCTCCATTTCCGGGCAAGCAGCCGTGCCCAAGGCCGCGTCGGGGTTTCCCTCTCCCGCCGAGGATTACACGGAAAGCGGGCTGGACCTGAACCAGCTCCTGGTGCACAACAAATCGGCCACCTTCTTCCTGCGGGTGCAGGGCGATTCCATGACGGGCGCGGGCATCCACGACGGCGACATCCTCGTGGTGGACCGCTCCATCGCGCCATTCGACCGCGCGGTGGTGGTGGCCGTGGTGGATGGCGAGCTGACCGTGAAGCGCCTCAAGCTGCGCCCGGGCGCGGCCGAGCTGCACGCGGAAAATCCCGGGTGCGCGCCCATCCGCCTGAGGGAGGGGCAGGAGTTCGACATCTGGGGCGTGGTCACCAGTGCGGTGCATGCGGTGAAATGAATACCTTCGCGCTGGTGGACGTGAACAATTTCTATGTCTCCTGCGAAAGGGTGTTCAATCCCGCGCTGGAAGGCAAGCCCGTGGTGGTGCTCTCCAACAACGACGGCTGCGTGGTGGCGCGCAGCGCCGAGGTCAAGGCGCTCGGCATTCCCATGGCAGAGCCGTGGTTCAAGGTAAAGGACTTCGCGCGCAAGCACGGCATCGTCGCCTACTCCTCCAACTACGCGCTGTATGCCGACCTCTCCAACCGCGTCATGGCGGTGCTGGCCGATTTCAGCCCCAGGCAGGAGGTGTACAGCATAGACGAATGCTTTCTCGATCTGGAGGGCATACCCGGCGACCATACCCGCATCGCGCAGGCCATCCGCCAGCGCATCCGCCAATGGGTGGGCGTGCCGGTGTGCGTGGGCATCGCCCCCACCAAGACATTGGCCAAGCTCGCCAACCATGTCGCCAAGAAGCGCGCGCAGTACCAGAGCGTGTGCAACTTCAACAGCCTTTCGCCAGACGAACTGGGCGAGCTGCTGGACGGCATCGCCGTGGGCGAGGTGTGGGGCGTGGGGCACAAGCTCAATGCGCACCTGGAGGGGGGCGGCATCCACACCGCGCGGCAATTGCGCGATTTCGACATCCAGCGCCTGCGCAGCCGTTTCGGCGTGGGCATGGAGCGCATGGTCAGGGAATTGCGCGGCATATCCTGTCTGGAAACCACCGATGTCGCACCGCCCAAGCAGCAGATCACCAGCTCGTGCAGCTTCGGCCGCTACGTCACCGAATTGCACGAGCTGGAACAGGCGGTCACCAGCTACATGTCGCGCGCCGCCGAAAAGCTGCGCCGCCAGCGATCGGTGGCCGCCACCGTATATGTCTATATCCGCACCAACCCGCACCGGGCGGGCGAACCGCAGCACAGCCATGGCATCACGCTGGCGCTGCCCGCGCCTACCTGCGACACCATCCGGCTGGTGGAGGCCGCGCTCCACGGCCTGCGCCAGATCTACCGCGAAGGCTTCCGCTACCAGAAGGCGGGTGTCACGCTCGCCCACATCGGCCCGGCGGGAATCGGGCAGGGCGAGCTGTTCGGCGAGCAGCCCATGCCGCAGGCCACCCCGTCAAGGCTGATGAGCACGCTCGACGAGATCAACCTCAGGATGGGCCACGGCACGCTCAGGCTGGCGAGCGAGGGCGCAAAGCAGGACTGGAAAATGAAGCGCGGCAACATGAGCCCGGCCTACACCACCAACTGGAACGAGCTGAGGGTGGTGCGCATATGAAGCGGGCGCTGCCGTCGGCGAAAACGTGGCGGGGAACATACCACCAATACAGTATTGTGCACCAGCGGCAAGCCGAGTATAAGAACTAGACCATCCCGCTCTGCGAGCCTGTGGCGCATATCGGCGGGGCGGGGAAAACGGAAATCCACTTTTTCGATTAACCGAGGAGAATGCCATGAGCCTTGAAGCACTGTTGAACGAAATGAAGGGCGTCAACGGATATATGGCGTCCGCGATCATGGACTTTACCGGCGAGATGCTGGCCTCCCACTCCAGCTCGAACGCGATTGACCTTCGGGTGGCAGGAGCGACATTCAATGACATATTCCGCGGCGCGCATGCAGCCGCCGGCAAGGTCGGCTTTAAAGCGGCGAACGACCTGGTGATCAACACGCCGGAGGGAACGATCGTCATGATGTGCACCGGGGTCGAGCAAAAGGCGCACCTGCATCTGATCACCATCCTGGCCAAGGACGGCAACCAGGCCTTGGCAAAGCTGGCCATGCACAAGATCGCCCCCCAGGCCATGCAGTCAGTGGCGTAACACGCGCCGCTCCAGGCCGGAAGATCTGGTTCCGCCGGCACAATGGAGTCAGAAAGCGCGTTAGCCGGGCTGTTTTTCTTCGCGGCCTGGCGTGCCAGGAGGATGTTCATCCGATGCGGGAAGCCTGATCCGCCTTGATGGATTTTAACCGCCGGTCTCAACAAATGAATAAATCAGATTTCCTGGATATAGTGGACATCGTGGGTCAATATATCCAGCTGACCCCGGAGGGCCCGTCCCACTTTATCGGAAAGTGCCCCTTTTGCCAGGCGGAGGACAGCCTCGTGCTCTCGCGGGATACCCAGTACTGGCACTGCATGTCTTGCGGCCTGAATGGGGACAGGTACGATTTCGTCGCCAAGTCCGAGAAGATCGGCCGCGCAGTGGCGATTCTTATGGTGGGCCATCATACCAATACCGGCGAGTCCTTCCCGCACGCGCGCTACACGCCAGCCAAGCCCACCGCCAAGGTGGAGGCACGCGCGCCGGAGCGCGCTGCGGCAGCCGCTCCCGCCGCTCCCGCAATGAAGCAGCCGGAGCCCGCCAGGGCGCAAGCCGCCGCAGCCCCGCCCGGCCCACCAGCCGGCGCCGCCGAGCAAGCCATGGCTGCGCCCTTTCGCGAATTGCGGAACCTCATCCCCAGCTATCAGGGCGCGGCCCTGCTCGATGAGAAGTTCAAAAAGCTGCTGGCCGACAACGACTTTCCCTATTCAGCGGACTTAGCCGCCATTGGAGAAATTCTGGCCCCGATTCTGGAGCGGGCGGGGAATGTGTACTCGCAATCCAGTTCCACCCTGCCGGCCACTCTCACCCTGGCTTCAGAGGACCTGGCCATCCTGGTGCACCAATCCGGCCCGGTGGGTAAGACCAGGCTATTCGTGGTGCGGCTTGCGAACCCTGACGACCTGCCCGTGGCGCGCCGCCTCGTCGCCAGCGCATCGGCCAAACTCGCCTGACGCCGGGGCGACCAAGGCGCATATCTCTTCGCAGTGAGGTGCGGCCATGAACCTGACCGGGGAATTGCACTATCACTTGGAAGGCAAGGAATACGCCAGCGTGAAGTTCAGCGAGGGCGCGCACAGTTTTTCGGTTGACATCGTCTTTGTGCCGTCAAGGTTCCGGGGGCAGGGTATCGGTGAGGCGCTGGTGACCCGTGTGCTGGCGATTGCGGATGCCGCCGGCAAGGAAGTGCTCGTCACCGTGCGCCCTTTGGGGCAAAGCAGCGAGGAGATCGTTTCGCGCCTGATCCGTTTCTATGAGCAATTCGGATTCGAACTGACCGATCGCGACCCGGGGCTGGCGCATATGTGCCGCCCGGCCAGGGCGCCGCAGGCATTCGCAGGCGCGCCCGCTGTGCCGGGTGCATAGCATATTCCGCCGAATGACGCCGGCTGCTGTGCCTTTCGGCCAATAACCGTCATAATGCAGGCCGTCCGAATGAATATACGTCTGCTCCGCCGTCATGGAAACCTCAGCCTCGATCGAACTTGCCAAGCATGTCCTGTCAACATTTGCCCTGATCCTGGGGGCGGGCACGGTGTTCGGCTTCATCTCGCAGAAATTGAAAGTCCCCGATGTGGCCGTGTTTCTGCTCGTGGGCATTGCGCTCGGGCCGGAGGCGGGCAACCTGATAAACATCAGGGTTGACTCGGCGCTGAACCAGATCATCCTGATCTTCGGCGCAAGCTATATCCTGTTCGACGGGGGGGCCACCTTGCGCCTCAAGGTGCTGAAGCAAGTCTGGCTCACCATCGTCCTGCTGGCCACGCTGGGTGTCCTGGTCACGGCGGGCATCACCGCGGTGGCGGCATATTACGTGTTCTCCCTGCCGCTCATCGTGGCGCTGCTGCTGGGGTTGACCTTCGCCTCCACCGACCCGGCCACCCTGGTGCCGGTGTTCAAGCAGGTGAAAATCAAAGACCGCGTGGCGCAGACCGTGCTTTCCGAATCTGCCTTCAATGATGCCACCGGTGCCATCGCCACCTTCGCAGTGCTGGGCATCGCCCTGGGCCACGCCGAGTTTTCCGTGGGCGGCGCCCTGGCAGATCTGGCCCAGCAGGCAGGCCTGGGCCTCCTGGCCGGGGCCATCCTGGGGTATCTCGCGGCACTGCTGATCGCCCACGAGAAGTTCGGTTTCTTCCGCGAGTATGCCCCGCTGGTGACGCTGATGGCTGTGCTGGGCGCCTATCTCAGCGCCGATGGCGTGCATGCCAGCGGCTTCATGGCGGTGTTCGTGTTCGGCATCGTGCTGGGCAACAAGGAGGTATTCGGCTTCAGGATGCGCCACGGCGATGAGGGGAAGATGGAGGACTTCGTCGCCACCACGGCCTTCATCATGCGCATGTTCGTGTTCATCCTGCTCGGCGCCCAGGTGGATTTCAGCCTGATGAACAAATACCTGGCGGGCGGCATCGCCGTGGTGACCGTGTTCATGCTGGTGGCGCGGCCGGTGGCCGTGTTCGTCTGCGCGCTGCCCGACCGCCGCGCCAAGTGGGAAATGAAGGAGCTGCTGTTCATGTGCTGGACGCGCGAGACCGGCGTCATTCCCGGCGCCCTGGCCGGCCTGCTGCTCGGCATGGGCGCGCCGGAAGCCGGACTGATCGCCTCGGTGACCTTCATCGCCATCATGATGACCATCCTGATCCAGGCCACCACCACCAAGTGGCTGGCGGGCAAATTAGGGCTGCTGAGCGGAGATTGAGCCGGGTGGGGCGGGGCGCGTCCTTGCCTGGCTGGCTGCTACAGCTCCGACAAGTGACTGTCGGCATGCTTATCGTCGCGCATGCGCAACTTGCCAATCACCTCGAGCAATGCGCTATCCAAAGCCAGCAATGCGGATTCGGGCATGGCCAGCAATGCCTCTGGCAGTATGCCTTCAGCAGGCCCGGGTGCACTTTTCAGGATGTCTGCGGCCTGCGCAGTCAGGCACAGCCCGACTCTGCGCTGATCTTCCTTGCTTCTTTCCTTGCTGATCAGGTTGCGGGCGGCCAGCTTGTCAACCAGCTGGCTGCAGGTGGATTGGTGTATGGATAGCCTATCCGCCAGTTCGGTCACGCCTATTCCGGGCTGCCTGGCGGTCTCCCGAAGAATCCACAATTGTGAACCGCTGACACCGCAGGCTGCCTCAATTTCGCGGAAGTGCTGGCGAACAGAGCCATAGATAATGCGGAATTTCTTCAGTACCTGAAGTGAATGCTGGATATTTTCGCGCTTGTTCAATGCATGGCCCTCTTTGCGGGATATTGTAACAAATATTATTGTTGCAATATATATTGATACCAACTATATTTGCACAAATCGGACTTGCCCTGCAGTTCGCGCAATCCGGTAGTTGATTATAGTCATCAAGTAATATCCGCCAGGAGATAGTTTATGAAAAAGATGGTTGCTGTTCTGGTTTCCCTTATGGTCGTAGCCTGCAATTCCAATCCTAGCACTCATACTTCCTCAGCCGCGCAAGCGGGCACAAAACCCGCCACCCAGGCTGCCACCCCGGCAGGCGCAGATCAGGGCACAGTGGCTGCCAATGATCAGGCGAGCGTCTATTTCGATAAAAACAATTCTGCCGTCGCGCCTGAATATCGCGCGCTGATCCAGAAAGAGGCCGCAGCCATCAAAGGCCAAAAGAATGAAGTCGTAAAACTCGAAGGGAACTGCGATGAGCGCGGCAGCGACGAATACAACCTGGCACTGGGGCAGCGCCGTGCCGATGCCGTGAAACAAATACTGCTTGCCGCCGGCGTCCAGGCGAACCAGGTCAAAACCACCAGTCTGGGCAAGGAAAAGCCCAAGGCTAGCTGCCACGACGAAAGCTGCTGGAAGGAAAACCGCCGCGTTGACTTTGTCCAGGGCTGATTCTTAAAAGAAAGCATTCCCCTGCCGGTTGGGGATAAACCGGCGACTCCAACGGCCAGTCAGCAGCTGGACGGTTTACACCCATCAAAACCTGATGGGTGTTTTTTTTGCCTGAAGTATAAATCTCAGTATTTCAGCCAGGCATGGAAAACGGGCGGTGTGCCCGATGCGTTTTGCATTCGAGCCCTGCGGCGTACAATGACCAGGTCAGGGTCAGGCCTTGTCAGGCAATGGAAGGGGCTGCGATGAACAAGACATTATTGCGCGTGCAAGCCGCCGTCCTCGCGCTCGGCACGCTGTTCTCCTGGCTCACGCTGGTGTTCGACTACCGCCGCTACTTCGCTGCGGGCGGACAAGTGCTGGAACTCTCCGCCTGCGCCGTGGCCAACCCCCTGGTCACCCCGTGTTTCTATGGCGCGCTGGCCTTCCTGCTCGCCTTCGCCTGGGCGATTGCCATACTGCGCTCGGCTCCCGGCACGGTGGCAAAACGGCAAGGATACCTGCAGTGGCTGCTGGTCGCCGGCACCCTCTTTGCCTGGGGCAACTTCGCCTACCTGGCGCACCGCTTCCTGCAGCCGCAGCCAGCCGTCTCCGCCTTCAGCTGCCCTCCGGGCGAGCAGGCCGCCAACCCGCTGACCGCGCCATGCCTCTACGGCGCCCTCATCTTCTCCGCCGCACTCGTGGTGTCCGTGCTGATCCTCAGGGCCTGGCGCAAATAAGGCTTATGGGTGCTGCCTGGCCTTGCAGGACCGGTTGACGGTGCGCTTGTTGTCCTGCGGCAGGGCATCGAGATTGCGTTCAAATTCTTCCTCGCTGCCGTAGAGATGGATATGCGCCTCGCAAGGCGTATCCGCGGCAAAGACAAACCGGATTATCCGGAACCGGTCATACGGGTATAAATCGCAACTCGGCGTGAACCGGATTTGAATCGCAATGTCGCGATACCCTCCGGCCGCGTGATCGGGGCTGCCGGGCACTGCGCGGCCGGTGATGACCTGGTCGCGTATCACGTGGTAGGAATTCGCGATGCAGCCGCGCCATGAAATGCCATGATCCCCTATGGTGAACCCCAGCGGGAAATGGGGCATCGAACCCCAGGCGCCATCGAGCAGGGTCGCGTACCCCGCATCGGCATAAGTGGCATGGCTGTCCGGCGCGGGCGCATCCTGCGCGCTGGCGAGGGAGATGGAAAGAAACGGGAGCAGGAACATAGGCCGCAAAATCATTTGGCATCCCTTCCGAGAATGAACCTTCAAGTGCACGATCCTATCCTACCCGATTGCATAAATCCCGCAAATGTTGCACTCAGTCCGGCGAGTGTTTAAAGTGTGCGCCACTTAAAGAATGTGGGGCAAGTTGATGTTCAAGTCCAGGTTGTCGGTTTATCTCATGGTTCTGCTCCCGGCAGCGCTGCTGGCTGCCGCCTGTACCACCCCGGTCACGCCTCCCGCCCCGCCGCTGGCCGCCGCCCTCCCGGCTTCCGGTGTGGCGCCCGCCTTGCCCGCTTCCGCCGTGGCTGCTGCATCGGCGGTGCCCAGCCTGGAGATCAAGTTTGCCGTGGCGGGCGACATCATGGCGCACGAATCTCAGCTCAACGCCGCCTACGACAGGAAATGCGAGTGCTACGACTTCAAGCCGGTGTTCGCCACCGCGGCGCCATTGTTCAAAAATGTCGATGTCGCCATCGCCAACTTTGAAACCACGCTGCCCGGCAAGAATTATTCCGGCTATCCTGCCTTCGGCGCGCCCGACAGCCTGGTGGATGCGGCCACCGGAGCGGGCATCAACCTGTTCATCATGGCCAACAACCACTGCCTGGACAAGGGCAAGGATGCCTTTATCCGCACCCTGCAGGTGCTGGACGAGAAAAAGATACCGCACCTCGGTACCTATGCCTCGCAGAAGGAGTACGAGAAAAACCGCATTTTCCTGCTGCAGAAAAACGGCCTCACCGTCGCGCTGCTCAATTACACCTACGGCACCAACGGCATCTCGACGCCCTCAGGCGTGGTGGTGAACCGCATCACCCAGGCGCAGGTGAGCACCGACATCGCCCGCGCCAGGGAGATGCACGTGGACGCCGTGATCGTGTTCTACCACTTCGGGCGCGAGTACCTCAACAAGCCGGACAACTTCCAGCGCAGCATGGTCAGCCACGCGCTGGCCAGCGGCGCCGACATCGTGCTGGGCGGCCACCCGCACCACGTGCAGCCCTATGAGCTGCTCGACGTCCAGGGCAGGCCGCATCTTGTGGCCTATTCCGTGGGCAATTTCGTCTCCGCCCAGCGCGAGCGCTATACCGACGGCGGCATGGTGCTCTACTTCACCCTGAAGAAGATTCAGGGGGCGGGCGGCGCTGCCATCGACATCACCGACGTCCACCACAAGCTGGTGTGGATCTACATCTCGCACGAAAACGAGCACCGGCAATTCCACATCCTGCCGATCGAGGATACCTTGGCGGCCAAGGATGGCCCCAAGCTGCCGCCGCAGGCGATAGCCGGGATGACGCGCTACCGGGACGATGTGGAGGAGGTGCTGAAATATAAGGTTAGCAAGAAGGGAAAGAGGTAGTAAGCCGGGGTGAGGTGCTCACCAGCCTACACTTCCTTCAACACCCCTCCCGCGTAAACCAGCGCGCACCGGACCTGCTTGCCCGCATATATCGCCCGCATCGCGGCGCGGTATTCCTCCATCTGCTTTCTATAACGCGCAGCATCTTCGCTCTCACCCATTTTGTAATCGAGCACCCACACCTCCTGCTCGAATTCCACCAGCCGGTCGATGCGCTTGAGTTCTCCCGCAGCGTTGACATAGGGCATTTCGTTGCTGGCGGCGCGGTACAGGCCGGCATCGAAGAAGCGCGCAAGTTCGGGGGCGGCGAGCAGGGCCTGCGCCTGCGGCCAGAGTTCTGCCATTTCGGCATGGGGGATGTTGAGGCGGTGCTGCAGGGCTTCTTTTGACCCCCTCTCCCCTTGCCCCTCTCCCGCGGGGGGGCGAGGGGAGGTCATGTGCTGCAGCAGGGCGTGCAGGCGGATGCCGCGCTGCTGTTCGCGTGTGGGGCGCGCCTTGCGCTTGCCGGTGGGCTTGACGGAGGGGATCTGCGTTTGTGTATTTGATCCGGGTTCTTCCCCTCTCCCCAACCTTCCCCCACCGGGGGGGAGGGAACCGGTTGGGTGCTCACCTCCATTCCCTCTCCCCTCGTGGGAGAGGGCTAGGGGAGAGGGGGTGAATACGCCCAGCGGGTTCGGTTGCTCCTTGGCCACCGCCGCGATGCGGTCGTACCAGGAGGGCGCTTTCTTGTTCTGTTCCTTGTCGGCCCCCTTGCCGTGGCCGCTGACGATCAGTGCCTGGCGGGCGCGGGTCATGGCGACGTAGAGCAGGTTCATTTCCTCGCGTGCCTGCTGGGCGGCTTCCTGCTCGAAGATGGACGCGCGCTTCCTGCCGCGCGAGGCGAGGTCGGCATGGAGCGAGAAGTGCAGCGGGTGCTGGGCCTGTGCGGGCCAGTCGAGCAGCACGTCGTAGCCCTCGCTGTGTTTCCTGTCTCCGTTCGCGTCCAGCAGCCAGACGATGTTTGCCTCCAGCCCCTTCGATTCGTGCACCGTGTAGATGCGCACCGCATCGCCCGCGATACCCAGCTTGCCTTCGTCCGGGGCATCGTCGCGGCTGTCGCGCAGCTCGCGCAGTTCCTGCAGGAAGCGCGGCAGGCTGGGGTAGCGCCCGGCATCCACTTCCAGCGCGATTGAAATGAAGGCATGCAGGTTGGCGGCGACCTTGGCGCGCATCTCGGGCAATTGCGCGGCGCTGTAGCGCGCCAGCACGTCGCCCTCGAAATAGATGCGGTCGAGCAGGTCGTGCACCGGCAGCTTGTCGGCAAGTGCCAGCCAGCGCTGCAAGAGCTCAGCCGCGCGGCTCAATGCCGGGGAAGGGGCGGGAAGGGATTGCAGGCGGCGCCACCAGCTTTTTTTGTTCTCATCCTCTGGAAGAGAGGTGGTGTCGGGTTCCACGGTTACACCCCCACCCCCGCCCTCCCCCTGAGAGGGGGAGGGGGCGTTTTGTGCCAGCCGCATCAAGTCCTCATCGCTGCACGAGAAGATGGGCGTGCGCAGCACCTGCGCCAGCGCCAGGTCGGCGAAGGGGGTGATGAGGAACATCAGCAGGGCCTGCACATCTTCGGCTTCCAGCGTGTCGAGCAGGCCGCCGCGCCGCGAGCTGATGAAGGGAATATGCCTGGCGCGCAGCGCTTCCTCGTAGGTGGCGAGGTGGGTGCGGCTGCGCACCAGCACCATGATGTCGCTCCACGCCGCCTTGCGCGGCTGGCCGTCCTCCATCACCTGCCACTCGCGCACCATGGTCTGCAGCAAGGCGGCGAACTGCGCGGCTTCCTTCCGGCGCGCGCCTTCCTCGCTTTCAGCGCGCCGGGTGGTGAGCGGGTCGCGCAGGGTGAGGGCGGATTCTGTCGCCTCTGCTTCCGCTGCGGCGGCGGGGTGCTCCAGCGGCAGCACGGCCACATGGCCGGGAAGCTTGGCGTGTTCGGCGGTGTGCGGTTCGAAGTCGTCGAAGCCTTCCGGGTGGTCCTTGAATACCGCGTTGACCGCGCCCAGCACGGCGGGCGCATTGCGCCGCGTGTGGTTGTTGTGCAGCGCGTGCGCGTCGTAATGGTCCACCAAATATGCGCGCGCCACGCCGAACAGCCGCGCGTCGGCGCGCCGGAAGCGGTAGATCGATTGCTTGGGGTCGCCCACGATGAATACGGTGGGGCGGGTTTCGGCTGCCGCCGCCGCATCGAACCACGCGCGCAGGGTCTGCCATTGCAGCGGGTTGGTGTCCTGGAATTCGTCGAGCAGCACATGGCGGTAGCGGCAGTCCAGCTTGTACTGCATGGTCTCGGCGTGCTCGCTGTGCTGCAGCAATCGGCACAGCTGCCATTCCAGGTCGGGGAAGTCCATCTGCTGGCCCTGGCGCTTCAATGCCTGGTAGCGCGCGAGCAGGGCCGCGCCGCAATGCAGCACGTCCTCGTTCAGGCGGTAGGCCTTGAGCTCGGTCTCGGCATCGCGCACCGCCTGCAGGCTGGCCTGCAGGGCGTGCAGGGCAGTGGCGTAAGTGGTCTCGTCCTGTTTTTTTGTGGGATTGAGCTTGCGCGGCTCGCCGCTTTTCTGGAACAGCAGCGGCCAAACCTGGGCAAAGCGCGCCTCGGGTGCGCTGTCGGTCCAGGCTCGCTCCAGCTCGGCCGCCTTGGCCTGCTGCGCGGCGGTGCCGTTGGCGGCGAGCTGGCGGGCAAAGGCGAAGAATTCCTCTTCGACATTGCCGCACTGCCCCCAGTCGGCGGCGGCATCGAAATCCAGTTCCACTTCCAGCGCGGCTTGCAGCTTGCCCAGCGCCAGGCGCACGATGTCGTCCTGGCTGGCCGTGGCGTTGCCGTCCTCCTCTTCCGGGTAGTTCGATGCATCGGGCGCAAACGCCGAGGCATAGGCCCACCACTCGGCGCGCTTGTTCAGGAAGCCGAACAGCAGCTTGCGCGTGTTGTGCAGGCCGTATTGCTCGAACAGCCGCTGCATGTGCGGGGCGACGGGATCATCCGGCTGCAGCATCTGCTCCATCAGCTCTTCCCAGGCCTCGTCCTGCACGCTGCCTGCGCGCTCCAGCAGGTTCATGCCCTGCATCACGTCGGCGTTGAGCGGGGCGCGCTGCATCACCTGCATGAACCAGCCGTGGAAGGTGCTGATGGTGATGCCGGGCTGCGCCAGCAGCACCCGCGCATGCAGGCTGCGCGCGCGCGCCAGCTGCGCAGCGCTTGGGGCTTCCAGCCCGCGCTCGGCCAGGAAGCGGCGCACCCAGGCGTCGTCCTGCGCGGCGAGCTCGCGCAGCCAGAGCTGCAGGCGCGCCTGCATTTCCTGCGCCGCCTTGCGCGTGAAAGTGATGGCGAGGATGTTTGCAGGCTCCGCGCCATCGATCAACAGGCGCACGATGCGCGAAACCAGCAGCCAGGTCTTGCCGCTGCCGGCGCAGGCTTCGACCACGATGCTGCGGCTGGGGTCTAGAGCTACCTGATTATCCATCGCGCCCCCGCAAAGGGGTTGGGAGTGAGGTCCACTCGCCTTTTCTGCATAAACCCCGCATTTCGCAATGTGCGCACACCGCGTCTATACCGTTGGCGGGCAGCCCCGCGCCATTGCGCACGCGGCCCATCACCTGCGTCAGGCGCGCGATGTTGAGCTCGGCCAGAAGGGCCAGATCGTGCGTTGGCGCGATGGATTTCACTTCCTCCCCGTCCAGGCTGACGAATTGCGCCTCGGTCGCCTGGTGCGCCCAGGCGTAGC
>DATDDB010000069.1:0-12458 GCA_036524005.1 Gallionellaceae bacterium
GCGCTGTTCGCCGCGCGCCGCAACAAGCGCTTCGTCGAGATGGACGATTTCGAATCGGCCAAGGACAAGATATTCATGGGCGCTGAGCGCAAGTCCATGGTGATCACCCCGGAAGAGAAGAAAAAGACCGCCTACCATGAATCCGGCCACGCCATCATCGGCACGGTGCTGCCCGGCTGCGACCCCGTGCACAAGGTCACCGTCATCCCGCGCGGCCGCGCGCTGGGCCTGACCTGGGCGCTGCCCGAGCGCGACCGCTACAGCGTGTATCGCGACCAGATGCTGGCGCAGATCTGCATGCTGTTCGGCGGGCGCGTCGCCGAGGAAATTTTTGTCGGCAACATCTCCACCGGAGCATCCAACGACTTCGAGCGCGCAACCCAGATCGCGCGCGACATGGTCACGCGCTACGGCATGTCCGAAGCGCTGGGCCCGATGGTGTACGGCGAGAACGAGGGCGAAGTGTTCCTCGGCCGCTCCGTGACCACGCACAAGAACCTGTCGGACGTCACCATGCAGGCGGTGGACAAGGAAATCCGCCGCATCCTGGACGAGCAATATGCCCTGGCGCGCAAGATACTCCAGGACAACCGCGACAAGGTGGAAATGATGACCGATGCGCTGATGGAATGGGAAACCATCGATGCCGAGCAAATCCAGGACATCATGGAAGGCAAGCAACCGCGCCCGCCCAAGCCCAGCCCCTCCAGCAGCCAGCCGCCGCAGCCGCCGGCCGCGCCCACCGCCCCGGCGACCACGCCTACCCAGCCGGCGCAGGGAACCTGATAGCCGTGAAATGTGAATGGTGAAATGTGAAACGTAACCCCTGGGCTACGACACATTTCACGTTTCACGTTTCACCTTTCACATGTTCCTACACTGCGGCAAATTCAAGCTAGACCTCTCCCGCCCATTGGTCATGGGCGTCGTCAATGTCACGCCCGATTCGTTCTCCGACGGCGGCCGCCATCTGCGTCTTGATGCGGCGCTGGCGCATGCGCACCGGCTGATCGCCGAGGGTGCCGCCATGCTCGACATCGGCGGCGAATCCACACGCCCCGGCGCATTGCCGGTGAGCGTGCAGGAGGAGCTGGACCGCGTCATTCCCGTGCTCGAGGGCCTGCGCAAAGCGCCCGTGCCCGTTTCCATCGACACCCGCAAAACCGAGGTGATGCGCGCAGCGCTCGCGGCGGGAGCCGCGCTGGTCAATGACATCAACGCGCTGCAGGAACCGGGCGCGCTCGACGCCGTGGCGGGCAGCGATGCCGCCATATGCCTGATGCACAAGCAGGGCGACCCGCAGACCATGCAGGTGCAGCCGCACTATGGCGACGTGGTGGGCGAGGTCAAATCCTTTTTGCAGGCGCGCATTGCGGCGGCGGCGGCGGCCGGCATCGCGCGCGAACGCATCGTGGCGGACCCGGGCTTTGGCTTTGGCAAGGCGCTGGGGCATAATCTCGCCTTGCTGCGCGAACTGGGTGCGTTAAGGGAGCTGGGCGTGCCCATCCTGGCCGGGCTGTCGCGCAAATCCATGCTGGGCGCGCTCACCGGACAGGGCGTGGAAGACAGAATGCCCGCCAGCCTGGCAGCGGCGCTGATCGCGGCGCAGCGCGGCGCCTCCATCCTGCGCGTGCACGATGTGCGCGCCACGGTGGATGCGCTGAAGGTGTGGGAAGCGGTGAGCGGGGAAATGAGATTATGAGCAGAAAATATTTCGGGACAGACGGCGTGCGCGGGCGCGTAGGCGATTTTCCCATCACGCCGGAATTCGTGATGCACCTCGGTTATGCCGCGGGCAAGGTGCTGGCCGCCGCCGACTGGCAACTGGCAGCGGGCACCCATCCCGCGGTGCTGATCGGCAAGGACACGCGTATCTCCGGCTACCTGCTGGAATCGGCGTTGCAGGCAGGGCTGATTGCCGCCGGGGTGGATGTCTACCTCGCCGGCCCCGTGCCCACCCCGGCGGTGGCGCACCTCACGCGCGCGCTGCGCCTGCAGGCGGGCATCGTGATCTCCGCCTCGCACAACCCGTTCGAGGACAATGGCATCAAATTCTTTTCCGGCGCCGGCGCAAAGCTGCCCGACGACATCGAGCGCAGCATCGAGGCGGAAATGGACAGCCCCATCGTCACCATGCCCTCGGCGAAATTGGGCAAGGCCTGGCGCATAGACGACGCGGCCGGGCGCTACATCGAATTCTGCAAGAGCAGTTTTCCCTATGAGCTGGACTTGCGCGGCCTGAAACTGGTGGTGGATTGCGCCCATGGCGCGGCCTACCACATCGCGCGCCACGTGTACCACGAGCTCGGTGCGGACGTGGTCGCCATCGGCGTCTCGCCCGACGGCAAGAACATCAACGACGGCTATGGCGCGACCGCCCCGGGCAACCTGCAAAAAGCCGTGCTCGAACACCAGGCCGATCTCGGCATCGCCCTGGACGGCGACGGCGACCGCCTGATCATGGCCGATGGCAGCGGCAAGCTTTACGATGGCGACCAGCTGCTGTACGTCATCGCGCGCCACCGCAAATCCGCGGGCACCATGAAAGGCGGCGTGGTGGGCACACTCATGACCAACCTCGCCTTCGAACACGCCATGGCGCGCATGGGCATTCCCTTCGCGCGCGCCAAGGTGGGCGACCGCTATGTCATGGAACAGTTGCTGCAAAAGGGCTGGCAGCTGGGCGGCGAAAACTCCGGGCATATCATTACCCTGGACAAGCATAGCACCGGCGACGGCATCATCTCCTCCCTGCAAGTGCTGCACGCCCTGCGCGCCGCCAGCGAAACGCTGGCACAGGCCACGCGCGAACTGGTGATGTATCCCCAGGTGCTGATCAACGTGCGCGTGGAGAAGGCGGCTTCCCTGCTGGAGAACGCGCAGATCAAGGCGGCTGTGGCCGATGCGGAGCGCGCCCTGGCAGGACGCGGCCGCGTGCTGCTGCGGCCCTCCGGCACCGAGCCGCTGCTGCGCGTGATGGTGGAGGGTGAGGACGGGGCTCTGGTCAGAAAATGCGCGGAGGGGATAGCCGGCGTGGTCCGGGGGCTGGCGCAGGCCAGGCTGGCATAGCGCACACAACACACGGCCGCGTCGCTTCTCGCGCAGAATGTGCAGCGCGGGCGCCATCGGCAACGCGTAAGACAATAATGCCGCATACCCTCCCTTGGGGATACCCCTAACCGCCCCTACTGGTCTAGAATGACCGCCACGAATCCGGCGCTCCGCCTTAACTGTAATAATAATCAACGTGGTACTCGAAATGGATAATCAAACTCCTGCTCCAACGAATAACACAGGCTACGACCCGCTGGTCGCATGGCGTTTTTTCACGGCTGCGGGCGATGAGGAGGAGGTGCCGGCGGGCAAGGCCATTTTCCACGAGGATGAGAAAGCCAGCCGGCTGTTGATGCAGAAGGACAGGATGTATTTGCTGCTGGAGGGGGAGGTGGTGCTCTCGGTCAGGGACAGGCTGGTCGGCACGATCCAGAAGGGGGAGATTTTCGGCGAGCTGGCTTCGATCACGCATTCTGCGCGCAGTGCGACGGCGACGGCGAAGACGCGCTGCCGGGTGGTTGCGCTGGACGAGAAGCAGTTTCGCGCCGGGTTGCGCGAACATCCGGAGTTTTCGCTGACGATGATGACGCTGATGGTGGGGCGGCTGCGCAAGATGATCGCCAGGCTGAAGGAGGATGCCGGGATGCCCGCGAATGCCCTCTGGAACGAGTCCGAGGTGTTCGGCAAGAAGCAGTTGGCCGAGCTGGCGGATACCTTCGGCAGCAGCGCAATCGCCCATTACACGCAAGGCAAGCCCATTGTCCAGGAGGGGCAGGTCGGCCTGTTGATGTATGTCGTGCTGGAAGGGGATGTGGAGGTCACGATCCAGGGCCGCGTGGTGGAGGAAATCGGGGCGGGCGGCATGTTCGGCGAGATGGCGCTGATCGGTCGCACCGAGCGCTTGGCCAGCGCGGTGGCGGTGACCGATTGTTCGCTGCTGGCGATCAACCGCAAGGATTTTTTCGACCTGGTGAAAAACAACCCCGAATTCGGCGTGGCACTGCTCAGCGCGGTGGGCGAACGGGCGCGTTACATTGCGACCTGCTTTGCGCTTTAACCGCGGTATATTTCCGGCTAATCAGGCAAAAAAAATCCCCTGTCCTTGCGGACAGGGGCTAATGGAAGTCTTAACAAAGGGGGAAGTTAAGACTTTCACGTTCAGGGAGGAGAAACGTGAGGTAGCTTGCGCTACCTGCAATGTAAGATAGGTTGATTTCAAAATAGTTCAAAAATCGCCGTGCGGAACCCAAAGTATTTATAACGCATTGTTAATAAATAAAATAAATATGCACATTGGGTAAATTGCCGCTATTTGCCCTTCCGGGTGACTTAATTCTCCAGGACTTGAATTTTGATGTTCCGGTAATATATTAGCATTGTCTTATATTTCTGGAGCGATCATGCCCAATACCCAACCCAATACCCGGCAAACCGGGCACAAGCACATCGTCTGCCCGCATTGCGCTGCGGTGAACCGCGTTCCGGCGGAAAAGCTCGGGGAGAATCCCGTATGCGGCAAGTGCAAGCAGGCGCTGTTCACCGCGCACCCGGTGGAGCTGACCGCCGCCAATTTCAGCCAGCATATCGCGCGCAGCGACGTGCCGGTGCTGGTGGATTTCTGGGCGCCGTGGTGCGGCCCGTGCCGCATGATGGCCCCGGCCTTTGTGCAGGCGGCGGGCATGCTGGAGCCTGAAATGCGCCTGGCCAAGCTGAATACCGAAGAGGCGCAGGAATTGGCCGCGCGCTACAACATCCGCAGCATCCCCACGCTGGCGCTGTTCAAGAATGGCGTCGAGGTGGCGCGCCAGGCGGGGGCAATGGATGCGAACAACATCGTGCGCTGGGCGAGAGCCCAGTTGTGATTGCCCAAGGGATGTAATTCCCCAGGAAGGTGCAGAGCGCAGGGGCGCATTTGCCACACCCCATGGCCATGCGGCTTGCGCGCGCCCGAAAAATGGTTTAGTTTGAAGCAAAATAAGCCTGAAAATACCCATTTTGATCCTGAATAACCCTGTTTTCCGCCTGCTGCCCGTGCTGCTGGCCCTATCGACGCTGGGCGGCTGCGCGAGCCTGGCCTCTTCGGCCACAAACCGCCTTGCCGGCAATCTGTCCACCGCGATCCTCAACCAGGATGACCCGGAGACGGTGGCGGCGGGCATGCCTTCCTACCTGCTGATGATAGACGGCCTGATCGAGGGCGACCCGCAAAACGAAAGCATGCTGGCGGCGGGCAGCAAGCTGTACGCTTCCTATGCCACAGCCTTCGTGAAGGATGCCGAGCGCGCCAAGCGCCTTGCGGGCAAGGCGCGCGATTACGGCGCGCGCGCGCTGTGTGCCCACGATGCCAGGCTGTGCCGGCTGTGGGAACGGCCGTTCGAGGAGTTTTCCCGTATCCTGGCCACGCTCAAGGCCGCCGACGTCCCGGTGCTGTATGCCAGCGCCGCGGCCGAGGCCGCGTGGATACAGGCCAACAGCAGCGACTGGAATGCGATTGCCGGACTGCCGCGCGTCAAGGCGGCCATGGCGCGCGTGGTCGAACTGGACGAGGGTTATGAGCACGGCGAGGCCCATGTCTATCTGGGCGTGATCGCCACCCTGCTGCCGCCCGCCATGGGCGGCAAGCCCGAGGAAGGGCGCAGCCACTTCGAGCGCGCCATCGCGCTTTCCGGGGGACTCGACCTGATGGCCAAGGTAGAATATGCGCGCCGTTATGCGCGCTTGGTGTACGACCGCGCGCTGCATGACCGCTTGCTGAATGAAGTGCTGGCGGCCGATGCCAAGGCGCCGGACCTGACGCTGGCCAATGTGCTGGCGAAGCGCCAGGCGAAAGAATTGCTTTCCGGCGCGGACAGCTATTTTTAAGAACACCGGCCTGGTGCCGGGAGGGAGAGGGGAATGGGGGGAATGATGGGAAGATGCTATTCCGTGGTGCTGGGTTCAATGATGCTGGCCTTGGCCCTGGCCATGCCCGCGGCGCAGGCGGCGACCCTGAAAATCGCCACGCTGGCACCTGACGGCACCGACTGGATGCAGGAACTGCGCCGTGGCGGCGATGAGATTGCGCAGCGTACCGCGGGGCGGGTGACGGTGAAGTTCTATCCGGGCGGCGTGATGGGCAGTGACCGCGTGGTGCTGCGCAAGATACGCGCCGGGCAGCTGCAGGGCGGGGCGCTCACCGGCGGCGCGCTGGCCGAGATTTATCCGGGTGCGAATCTGTACAGCCTGCCGATGCTGTTCCGCTCCTACGACGAGCTGGACTACGTGCGCGCGCGCATGGACAGGAAGATTGCACAGGGCGTGGAAGCACGCGGATTCGTGACTTTCGGGTTTACCGATGGCGGCTTTGCCTACCTCATGTCCAACACGCCGATCCGCGGCATCGCCGACCTGAAGTCGCAGAAGGTCTGGGTGCCGGAAGGCGACGACATCACGCGCGCGATGTTCGAGACACTGGGGGCGGCAAGCGTGCCGCTGCCCCTGACTGACGTGCTTACCGGCCTGCAGACCGGGTTGATCACCACCATAGGGGCAAACTCAACGGGTGCCATCGCCATGCAATGGCACGCCCAGGTGAAATACCTGGTGGATGTTCCCACCGAGTACATTTACGGCGCGATGGCGGTGGACAAGAAATTTTTCGAAGGGCTGGAAAAGGCCGACCAGGCCGTGGTGCGCGAGGTGATGGAGCGCGTGTACGCCACGATGAACCGCAAGGCGCGCCTGGACGACAAGGCCGCACTGGATGCGCTGCGCAAGCAGGGCATCGCTTTCATCGCGCTGCCGCCGGACGAGGTTGCCAAGCTGCGCGCCGCTGCCGACCAGACCATCCAGCGCCTGGCCGGGCAGGGTGCGGTTCCGGCGGATTTGGTCAAAGAGCTGCGCGGCTACCAGGATGCCTACCGCCGCGGCAAGCACTGATCCTTCACGGCTATGACAGAACGCCACTTGCCGCCCGTGCTCGCGCGCCTGGTGAAACTCGTCACCCGGACGGAAAACGCGCTGCTGGTATTCATGCTGGCGGCGATGGTGCTGCTGGCCGCCTCGCAGATCGTGCTGCGCAATTTCATGGGAATGAGCGTGGCCGGGACCGACCAGGCGCTGCGCCTGCTGGTGCTGTGGGTGGCCTTCCTGGGCGCGGTGGCGGCCAGCCGCGAGGGCAGGCATATCCATGTGGACGCCGTGGCGCGCTGGCTGCCGGGCCGCGCCAGGGCGTGGGTGGGTTCGCTCACCGATCTGTTCACCCTGGTGGTGTGTCTGGTGCTGGCCTGGGAGTCGCTGCGCTACCTGGTGAAATCCTATGATACGGCGGAGAAGGCCTTCGGCGTCTTGCCGGTGTGGGTGGCGGCTTCCATTTTGCCGCTGGCCTTCGTGCTGATCGCTTTGCGCTACTTTCTGCGCCTGGTGCATCATGTGCGGCAGGGGCTCGGGCGGGAGGAGCCGGAAGCATGATGATACTGGCCGGAATCGCGCTCATCGTGCTGGTGTTGCTGGGGGCGCCGCTGTTTGCCATCATCGCGGCGGGCGTGCTGCTGAATTTCGCGCTGGAGGGAACCGACCTGACGGTGATTCCCATCGAGATCTACAGCCTGGCGGAAATGCCGGTGCTGCTGGCCATTCCGTTGTTCACCTTCGCCGGATACCTGCTGGCCGAATCCGGGGCGCCGCAGCGTCTGGTGCGCATCACCAATGCGTTTTTCGGCTGGATGCCCGGCGGTCTGGCGGCGGTGGCGCTGGCGATGTGTGCGATGTTCACCGCCTTCACCGGTGCTTCGGGCGTGACCATCGTGGCGCTGGGCGGCCTGCTGTATCCGGCGCTCAGGCAGGCAGGCTATCCGGAACGCTACAGCCTGGGGCTGGTGACGACTTCCGGCAGCATCGGCCTGCTGTTCGCGCCCTCGTTGCCGCTGATTCTCTACGGCGTGGTGGCGCAGCAGCTCAATATCGGCCATCCCGTCGCCATCCCCGATCTGTTCCTGGCGGGCATCCTGCCCGGCCTGCTGATCGTGGTCATGCTCTCGCTATATGGCCTGTGGCAAAGGCGCGGGCAGCCCGCCGCGCACATTCCATTCAGCGGCCGCGCGGCGCTGGCTTCCCTGCGCGATGCGGCCTGGGAATTGCCGCTGCCTGTCGTGGTCCTGGGCGGCATCTATAGCGGCTATTTCGCGGTGTCGGAAGCGGCGGCGGTGACGGCGATCTATGTGTTCATCGTCGAGGTGCTGGTCCACCGCGAGATCAGGTTTGCCGCGCTGCCCAGGCTGATGCGCGAATCCATGGTGCTGGTCGGCGCGATCCTGATCGTGCTGGGCATGTCGCTGGCGTCCACCAACTATCTGCTGGACGCCGAGATTCCGACCAGGCTGTTCAACTACATCCGCAGCCATGTCCACAGCGCACTGGGTTTCCTGCTGCTGCTGAATTTGTTCCTGCTCGCGCTGGGCATGATGCTGGACATCTTTTCCGCGCTGGTGATCATGGTGCCGCTGATCCTGCCGATTGCGCTAAAGTATGACATCCACCCGGTGCACCTGGGCATCGTGTTCCTGGCCAATATGGAAATCGCCTACCTCATGCCGCCCATGGGCATGAACCTGTTCATTGCGATGTACCGCTTCGACCGGCCGATGCTGGAGATCTTCCGCGCCGTGCTGCCCTTCGTCTGCATCCTGGCGCTCGCGGTGCTGGTGATCACCTACTGGCCCGGGCTGTCGCTGGCGCTGATCAAGCACTGACCGGCATTCAGGGTTTGCCGCGCGCCTTGAGGGTGTTGCGGTAGAACTCGGCGTATTTCATGTCGTCGCTGAGCATGTGGTTGATCAGGAGATCTTTCAGTTCCTGGCCTGCCTCTATCCATTCCGCAGGCAAGCCGTAGACGACAAATTTTTGCTTGAGCGCCTGCAGCGCCCACATGATGGTGGCATGCTTGGCGGCATGTTCTCCTGCATTGGGGTAATGCCACTCCCTGAGCAGTTGCTCCTCGTGGGCAAAATGCTGCACCGCATCGTCCATGACGTCCTGCAGCCGCTTTTGGAGTTCCTGCAATTCCGTCCGGTCCACGATGGCGCGGTTTAACATGTCCACCAGCAAGATGAAGCGTTTGTGATCCGCATCGATCTCGGGGATGCCAATGCTCAACGCATCGCTCCATTCCGCTTTCCAGATGTGGGGCTCCATGTTGCTCATCCTTGGTCGGTCGGAGACACGCTCAGTTTGGCAGCTTGTACTGGCGTTGCCGGAACAGCCTGATGCAGGCATCCGCGGCATCCGTATCGTAGCGTGTTCCGCGATGGCGTTCGATCTCCTCCAGGGCCGCCTCTATGCCCAGGCCGGGGCGATAGGGACGGTGCGAGGACATGGCTTCCACCACGTCGGCCACGGCGAGTATGCGCGCCTCGGGAATGATCGCATCGCCCTTGAGCCCATGCGGGTAGCCGCTGCCGTCCACCCTTTCGTGGTGCTGCAGCACGGTTTGTGCGATCGGCCAGGGGAAGTCGATCTCCGCCAGAATGTCGTAGCCGGCCTGCGGGTGGGTCTTGATCAGCGAAAACTCGATTTCGTTCAGGGTGGACGGCTTGCTGAGAATTTCCGCCGGGATGTGTATCTTGCCCAGGTCATGCACGATGCTGGCCAGGCGGATGCCGTGCACTTTCTCTTCCGGCAGGCCCAATACGCGCGCGATTTCCGCGGCCAGTTGCGCCACCCGCCGCTGGTGTCCGGCAGTGTAGGGGTCGCGCATTTCCACCGTGGCGGAAATGGCCTGCAGGGCTTCTTCCAGGCTGGAGCGCAGCCGCTCGGCAAAGCGCCGGCTTTCATCGAGCGCGCGGTCGCGCTCGATGCGGGTGTGCAGGGCGTCCAGGCCGTAAGCGAGGTCTTCCGCCATCTCCTCCAGCAGCGCCACTTCTTCGGTGTCGAAGGCATTCGGTTCGCCCGCGTACAGGGTAAGGACCCCGACCACCTGGCCATTGTCGCGCAAGGGCAGGGCGATGCTGGAGGCCAGTCCGTATTTTGCCGCCAATTTGCGCCATGGTTCCATGCGCGCATCCCTGGCGATGTCCTGGGAAATCTGCACCTGGCCGGTGCGCAGCGCCGTGCCGGTGGGTCCGCGCCCTGTCGGAACGTCGTCCCAGGAAATGCGCAGTTCACCGAGATAACTTTGAGCCGCTCCCGCATTGGCCACAATCTGCACGGTTTTGCCTGCATCCTGCAGCGGGCGGCCCACCCAGGCCAGCAGATAGGTGTTTCCCTCAGTGATGGCACGGCAGATGCCCTGCATCAAGTCCGCCTCGTTGCGCGAACGCACCAGGGTATGGTTGCCAGAACTGAGCGCCTTGAGCGCGCGGTTGAGGCGCTGCAGGGTGGTCTCCGCCTGCTTGCGCTCGGTGATGTCGCGGCTTATGCCGCGGTAGCCCTTGAAGATGCCCCTGCTGTCCAGGATCGGAATGCCACTGCTTTCCATGACGATCAGGCGGCCGTCCTTGTGCAGGTTGGTGTTTTCCAGCAGCCAGAACGATTTGTTTCCCGTCTTGATGGAGTCGAGCAGGGCGCGCACGCGCATGGCCTCGTCGCGCGGCATCAGGTCGAACGGCGATTTCCCGATCACCTCGTCTGCCGCATAGCCCAGCAACTCGTAAACCCTGGGGCTGGAGTAGGTGTACGCATCGTGCTCGTTGGTTTCCCAGATCCAGTCGCTGGTGGATTCCACCAGCGAGCGGAATTTTTCCTCGCTGTCGCGCAAGGCCTGTTCGGCTGCCTTGCGTGCGCGGATGCCCTGTTCCATGGACAGCACCCGCTGCACTGCGGGGGCCAGGCGCGCCAGGCGGTCTTTCAGCACGTAGTCCTTGGCGCCGGCCGTGATGAGCTCCACCGCCTCGATGTCGGAAAGGGCGCCGGTCACCATGATCACCGGCATGTAGGGGAAGTCGCGCCGCACCAATTGCAGGGCCTCCAGGCCGTTGAAGTCGGGCAGTCTGTAATCCGACAGGATGAGGTCCGGGTGGAACTCGCTGAGCGCATGGATGAATGCCTCTTTCCGGTCCACACGCAGCGCCGTGAAGGCGATGCCCGCCTTGCGCAACTCGCGCTCGGCCAGCTCGGCGTCGGTGGGCGTATCCTCCAGCATCAGGATGCGCAACTCTGATTTTTTGAGATCCTGGTCCATGATTATCCTGGCGCAACCGGCGGCTTGTTGATCAGCAGCCAGTATAACCCGAGTTCCGACACCACCTTGGCGAACTCGTCGAATTCAACCGGTTTGCTGATGAAGCTGTTCACGCCGAGCCGGTAACTTTCGGCCACGTCGCGGTCTTCCTTGGAGGAGGTCAGCACCACGACGGGAATGCTGCGGGTGCGTTCATCGCTCTTGATCCGGCGCAGCACCTCCATGCCGTCCACCTTGGGCAGGCGCAAATCGAGCAGGATGACCTTGGGCTCGCTTTTTCCGCTGCGGTTGGCATATGCCCCCGTGGCAAACACGAAATCAAGCGCCTCGGCACCATCCTTTACCCACACCAGCTTGTTGGCGAGGTTGCTTTTTTTCAGCGCGCGCATGGCCAGCTCGGCATCGGTCGGATTGTCTTCCACCAGCAGGATTTCCACTTCTTTCACCTCGTTCATGATAATCCTCCTATGCTGTTTCCTCTGTAACCTCTTTGGCAGGCAGGGCAAAATAAAATGCCGCGCCCTCGTTGACCTTCCCATCCGCCCATACTCGCCCGCCGTGGCGGGTGACGATGCGTTTGACGATTGCCAGGCCCGCCCCGGTTCCTTCGAATTCTTCCATGCTGTGCAGGCGCTGGAACACGCCGAAAAGCTTGTCGGCGAATTGCATGTCGAATCCCACGCCATTGTCCCTGACGCAGTACACCAGTTCGCTGCCTTCCACGCGGCCGCTGACATCGATTCGGGCTTCTTGCCTGGTGCGCGTGAACTTGATCGCGTTGCTCAGCAGGTTGACCCAGACCTGGCGCAGCATGGCGGCGTCGCCGTGTGCGGGCGGAAGTTCGCCGATTTCCAGTTTCACATTGCGTCCCTCGCGCGAAGAGGCCAGGTCCGCTGAGGTCTCGTTCGCCAGCTGGGTCATGTCCACTTCGTTTTGCGTCATCTCCTTGCGGCCCAGGCGCGAGAAGGCAAGGATGTCATCTATCAGCCGGGCCATGCGCAGGGTGTTGTCGCGCACGATGCCTACCAGGCGCTTGCCTTCCACATCCAGCGTGGCGGCATAGTCTTCCAGCAGGATGTTGGAGAAGCCGTCTATCGCGCGCAGCGGCGAGCGCAAGTCATGCGAGACCGAATAGGAAAATGCCTCCAGTTCCTTGTTGGCGGCCTCCAGCTGCGCCGTCCGCTCCGTCACCCGCTGCTCCAGATCGCGGTTCAGCTCGCTGATTTTGTCCTCGGCCTCCTTGAGCTCG
>DATDDB010000070.1:0-12245 GCA_036524005.1 Gallionellaceae bacterium
GAAGGCTTCAACCCCATGAGCTACGACGAAGCCAAGACGCGCGAGGTGGAGATCGGCATCGACCTGCGCGCGGCCGGGTTTGGCGTGTGGCAGGCGTGAAGCCATGACCCCGCCGCTGGGGTAAAATCCGCTTTTGCCATGAATACCCCTACCGTCATTCCGCTCCAGCCTGCCCACGCCCTGCAGCGCATCGCCCAGATCAGGCAGCGCCTGCAAGCCCTGGACGCCAAGCCCTGCCATGAGGAGCGCCTGCTGCGCGGCTGGCTGCAGCGCTGCGGCTACGACAAGAAAAGCAGCCCCGCCGCAAGCTTTTTCCCGCAGGCATTGCGCCACGCCCTGCCCGGACTGGAGGCGGAGCTGGCATCGCTCGCGCAATTGCGCAGCGCCCACCCCGCGAGTGAAGGCGTGGCGCGCCTGCTGGTGGGGCTGCATGACGGCCAGATGGTGGAAAGCGTGCTGCTGCCGCGCGGCGGGCTGTGCGTTTCCACGCAGGTGGGGTGCGCGGTGGGCTGCGTGTTCTGCATGAGCGGCCGCCACGGGCTGATCCGCCAGCTGGGCAGCGCGGAGATCGCAGCACAGGTGGCGCTGGCGCGTAGCCTCAGGGCAGTGAGCAAGGTGGTGTTCATGGGCATGGGCGAGCCGGCGCACAACCTGGACAACGTGCTCGAAGCCATCCACACGCTGGGCACCTACGGCAACATCGGCCACAAGAACCTGGTGCTCTCCACGGTGGGCGATAGGCGCGTTTTCGAGCGGCTGGACGCTGGAACCGCCGGGGAAGCGGTGAAACCCGCGCTTGCCCTCTCACTGCACAGCACCGACGACAGCCTGCGCGAAAAACTGCTGCCGAACGCGCCGCGCATCGCCGTCGAGGAACTGGTGGCGCAGGCCGAGCGCTACGCGCGCGCCACCCACTACCCCACCCAGTATCAGTGGACGCTGCTCGAAGGCATCAACGACAGCGACGCGGAGCTCGCGCGCATCGCCCGGCTGCTTTCTGGCAAATACGCCATCATGAACTTCATCCCGTTCAACCAGGTGGAAGGCCTCTCCTACCGCCGCCCCCCGGCGGAGCGCGCCGCGCACATGGTGCGCACCCTGCGCGCGCAGGGCATCATGGCCCAGATACGCGACTCGGCGGGGCAGGAAGTCGAAGGCGCCTGCGGCCAGCTGCGCGCCCGCGCGTTGAACGCCAAATAGCGGACGCAAACCCTCTACCTGTTTCTGGTAATTGGCAACCCCCCGCATTGGGGATATGTTGTCTCCTCACAGTGTAGCCACTGGATCACACAGGAGGCAAGAAAATGAACAAGCAAGACAAATGGAGACTCTCCATGCTGGCGGTTTCGCTGGTCCTGGGCCTGATGCCACTCGCCTACGCACAGAAGGACATGCAGCCGCAGACGATGCAGCCGACCGGCAAGGAAGAACCCGGGGGCAAATCCAAGGCGCAGAACATGTCCGATCTCAAATTCGGCCCCATCCCTGGCTTGCCCACCTGCCTTTCCGGCGCGGTGGAAGCTGGCAACCCCATGACAGGCCCCGGCTTCGTCCTCGCCAAACTGAAAACCGGATGCAAAATCCCCTGGCACTGGCATACCGCAGGCGAAAACGTCCTGGTCGTGAGCGGCAAAGGCCGGATAGACATGGTGGACGCCAAATCGAAAGTGCTCACCGCCGCAGGCTTCGTGAGCCTGCCGTCGCACCACATTCACCAGTTCACCTGCAAGAGCAAGTGCACCCTGCTCATCCATACCGACGCGGCCTTTGACATTCATTACACCGACAAGGACGGCAACGAAATCCCCGCCGGCCAGGCGCTGAAGCCATTCAAGGAAAAACCCGCCCCCGCGCCCAAGATGTAAAGCAACCCCATGGCGCCCTGGCCGCACTGGCCGGGGCGCCGTTTTATCGCCCGCGCAAAAGCCCGTAGAATACGGGCGATGACACCCCAGGAAATCACTGATCACCTGCGCTCCCTGGCAGACCCCGAGCGGGCCGAGCTCGTCGCGCGCTATTTCAAGACCGCGCCGGGCGAATATGGCCATGGCGACAAGTTTCTGGGGCTTGCGGTCCCGGTTGTCCGCAAGGCGGTCAAGCAATATGCCGCCGCCTCATTGGCCACCGCGGAAAAGCTGCTGCAATCCGAATACCACGAGATACGGCTGTTTGCCCTGCTCCTGCTGGTGGCGCGCCATGCCAAGGCCGATGCCGCCGAACAGGACGAAGTCTACCGTTTCTACCTGAACAACACCCGCTACATCAACAACTGGGACCTGGTGGACAGCTCGGCCCCCTATATCGTCGGCGCTTACCTGCTCGACAGGGACAAAAGCATCCTGTACGAGTTGGCCGCATCCCCATCGCTGTGGGAGCGGCGCATCGCCGTGCTGTCCACCTTCTGGTTCATCCGCGAGGGACGCTTCGACGACTCCCTGCGCATCGCCGAACTGCTGCTGAACGACCGCGAGGATTTGATACACAAGGCCGTGGGCTGGATGCTCAGGGAAGTGGGCAAGCGCGACCTGGCCGTGGAGGAAAAATTCCTCAAGGCGCACTGCCGCAGCATGCCGCGCACCATGCTGCGCTATGCCATCGAGAAATTCGGCGAGCCGGAGCGGAAAAAGTATTTGAGCGGCCGGGCATGACCGGGACCCGCGCCGGGCGCAGCGCACAAATCAGGTGGCGGCACAGACCCTGTTGCGTCCCGATTTTTTTGCCTTGTAGAGGGCCTGATCCGCCCGCTTGAGCAGCATCTCGGTGCTGGCATCGTTCTTGGCCAAGGTGGCCACACCGATGGATGCCGTGAAGTGCAGCGCCCCTTCTTTGAGGGGAACCTCCGTGTCGGCAATGGCCTGACGCAGCCTCTCGGCCACTTCGAGCGCGCGTTCACTCCCCGTTTCGGGCAGCAGCACGGCAAACTCCTCTCCCCCTATGCGGCCCAACATATCCACTTCGCGCAGCACGCTTCGGCTCGCCTCCACCAGTTTTTTAAGGGTGATGTCCCCCATGGCATGGCCATATTTGTCGTTCACCGCCTTGAAGTAATCCAGGTCGAGCATGAGCATGGACATCTCCCCGCCGTAACGGTGCACGCGCAAAATTTCTTCCGCGGCGTGCTCGAAAAAATTCCGCCGGCTCGCGCAGCCGGTCAGGGCATCGGTGTTCGCCTGCTCTTCCAGCTGCCATTCCAGCTCCTTCTGCTCGGTAATATCCTGTATCACGCCCAGCATGGTCGTCTGCCTGGCGCCGCCGACATCCTGTATGGTCCCGAATATTCTGGGCCGGCTGGCAGGGCCGATGCGGATGAACTCGGCTTTACCATGCACCACGCGCACCGTCCCGTTGGGCAGGATGATTTTATATTCGATGTCGAAGCCGATTCCTTCCCGCGCCTTGTTAATTTCGCGTGCCACCCTTTCCCGGTCATCGTGGTGCACGGTCTGCAAAAAAGCATCGTAGCTGGCCGGAAACACCTGCGGCTTGTATCCCAGAATCCGGTAAGTCTCCTCCGACCAGAGGAACTCCCCGGTGGACACATCCCATTCCCAATGGCCCAAGTGCGCGATGGACTGGGCGATTTTCAGGCTTTGCTCGCTCACGCGCAGGGCATCATTCATCTGCCGCATCTCCTCCCTGGCCCGGCTCAGCGCCAGATGGGTGTCCACCCGCGCGATCACCTCCTCCTTATGATAGGGCTTGGTGATGTAGTCCACGCCGCCTGCCTGGAAAGCTTTCACCTTGTCCTCCACTTCGGATGCCGCACTGATAAAGATCACCGGCAGTTGCTGCAAACGTTCATATTCCTTGATGCGCCGGCACAGCTCGAAACCGTTCATGACCGGCATGCGGATGTCGAACAGGAACAGTTCCGGCGTCTCGACCAGGGCGGAACGCAGCGCCAGTTCGCCGTTGTTGAACGGGCGCACCCTGTGCCCTTCCGCAGTCAGAATGTCATTCAGCAATTTCAGCGAAGCCGCTTCATCGTCTACGATGAGAATGTTGCCGTTCATGGGACTGGCTCCTTGTGCGTTTCTTCCAAGGCTTCCAGCGCCTGCAGGACAGGCAGGTAATCGAATGCCGCCAGATGGCGTGCCAGCACCCCGGCGAGCGCGGCATCCTCCCGTTCTATGCGAGACACAAGCCTGGCAAGCTGCCCGACATCCCCCAGCACCAGACCATCCGCCAATTCGCGGCGCAGCCCCTCGGGCAATGCGGCAAGCCCTGCCAGCGAAAGCTCCTGCGTTGGCCGTGCCTGCGCGGCTGGCTCATAGACAAAGCGCACCCCGAGATGCCTTTCCATGCAATCGAATATTTCGGCGGGCAAATAGGGCTTGCGTATGAAATCATCCATGCCCGCCGCCAGCATCTCGGCACGCTGCTCTACGAACGCAGAAGCCGTCACCGCCGCGATTTTGACGTCCGCCCCCCCTTCCATGGCGCGAATTCGCCGCGTCGCCTCCTCCCCGTCCATGAGCGGCATGCGCCAGTCCATCCAGATGAAATGCGGACGGAAGCTCTGGAACAGCTCGATGCCCTCGACGCCGTTCTGCGCCACCTCGACCGAGAACCCTGCATCTTCCATCAGTCGCTTCAGCAACAGCCAATTTTCCTCTTGATCCTCCACGATCAGGACGCGGTATGCGGGCTGCCCCGGCTCCTGGCCCACTATCCTGCCCTTCCCGGTTTCCGCCGGCGCGGCCACGATTTCACCGGTCTTTTGCACCGGGACCTCCAGGCGGAAGCGCGAACCTGCGCCGGGGGTGCTCTCCAAGGTCAGATGTCCGCCCATCAGTTCCGCATATTCGCGGGCAATCGCCAGCCCCAGCCCGGTTCCCTTCTGGGCCGCCGACTGGCCCACCTGGACGAAGGGTTCAAAAATGCGCTTCTGGTCCTCCTTGCTGATGCCGACCCCGGTATCCTCCACCTCGATGATCAGGCGCAGCGCCTCACCGGCGGATTGAACGCCCAGGCGCAACACCACTCTGCCATGGTCGGTGTACTTGATCGCATTGCCCACCAGGTTCACCACCACCTGGCGCAGCTTCTCCTCGTCACCTTTGACAAAATGGGGAAAGTCGGACGACTGGTCGAGCACCAGCTCCAGCTCCTTTTCCGCGGCGCGCGGCCCCAGCAGGCTGGTGATGTCGCGCACCATGGCGCCGAGATCGAATGGCTTGCTGTTCAGCGAAACCCGCCCGGCCTCGATCTTGGCCATGTCCAGCACATCGTTGATGAGGTTGAGCAGGTGCTTCCCGCTGCGGTTGATGATGTCGAGGTTCTCGCGCTGCCGCTCGGTGATGCCGGGATCGCCGCGCATCAGGTTGGAGAAGCCGAGGATCGCATTCAGCGGCGTGCGCAACTCATGGCTCATGGTGGCAAGGAACACGCTCTTCGCCTGGTTGGCGGCCTCGGCCTGCTCCTGCGCCTTCTTTGCCCGGGCCTGGGCGCGCAGCATGGCCTCGGCGATGAAGGAGATCATGGTGCAATTCACCAGGAACACCGCCATGCCCAGCCAATCGCCCGCATCCTTGATGAACGGCTGGCTCGTGGGCGACCAGTTCAAGATCACGAGCGCAGAGAGCACCGTCGTCACCAGCCCCGCAGACAGGCCGCCATAGAGCGCGGCGATCATGACCGCCGGATAGAACGTCACGTAGGGAATGCGCAGCTCCAGTCCGTTCAGCGGCCAAACCCGCAGGGCCGCCGCCACCACCACAAGGGCGGCCGCGACCGCAAAGCGCAGCCATTCGCGACGCAGGATTTTTTGCCGGTGCATGATGCCACCCCCGACACGACTTGTGAGAACAATGCCGATTTGTCATTAAATACCCAATTTCCGCAATATGCAATTACGGAACGGGGGTAGTTTGGCTGGGAGCGCTGCCCGCGTGCTGACAGGGGCGAGCCTCATTCCGGCCCGCACATCTCTACTTGTTTTCCGTTATTTACCGCTTTGCAATAGAAGCTTAATCTTGCTACCCAAACCCCGACATTCTTAACTTCATATTGGTGAGGTGCGAAATGATGGAAATCGCGGTGCAAGACTACACTTCCCCGAAATTCGACGACGACGGTTTCCTGACTGATCCCGCGCAATGGGATACCGAACTGGCGCGGCTTATCGCCAGCCAGGACGGTATCGGGTACCTGAGCAACGCCCACTGGGCGGTCATCCTGCGGCTGCGCGATCACTACCTCAGTACCGGTGCGCTTCTGCCGGCCAGCCACACCTGCCATGTGAACCAGCAGGATTCCAAGTGCGTAGCCGGGCTCTTTCAGAACCTGCGCGAAGCCTGGCGCATCGCCGGCCTCCCCAATCCGGGCGCGGCCAGGAGCTGCATATAGCGCTGGCCAAGGCCGATGCCATCGGGCGTGCTTCGGAACTGAGCTTCAAGGTCATCACTGCAGAAGAACCGCACAGCCCGCTCGCACCTGCCGTGCGGGGTGGTGTATGATGCGGGTACGGTTAACCATATAAATACGTCCGATTACGCTACGCTAATCGGACTTGCTCTGGCTGCACGGGTCCCCGCATGGACTATGCGCCATGCATGATTTCTTCAGGGGGCGGTGCGTATCATGAGAATCATAACCACGGCGATTGCTGTCGTTTTGTCAGGGCTGGCGGGTTGCGCCGACACGTCGCATAACTACGATTGGCAGAAGCGCGACTACAAGGAAAGCCAGTACCACAAGGATGATCACGCCTGCCTGAAGGAGGTCGGCCAGAGCCATTTCAGCCAGCACTCGAACGAAGACCGCCTCTATCAGCTATGCATGCGCGCCAAAGGTTATTACAAGACCATGGATGCGAGCAAGCAACCCGAGGTGCGGATCGCACAGGAGAAATTCGACCAGGGCGATCTGGATGAGGCCATCCGCCATTTCGACCTCGCCGGGGCCAAGCATGATGTCGCAGACAACCCCTATTTCCTGCTGGAGCGCGGACAGGCGTATTACCTGAAGGGCGACTACGAGCATGCCACGGACGACATTACGGCATCCAGGAACAAGCGTTCCGACCTTTACCCCATCATCTGGGCCGACCTGGTGG
Organism: Gallionellaceae bacterium; assembly: GCA_036524005.1. Classification (GTDB taxonomy): domain Bacteria; phylum Pseudomonadota; class Gammaproteobacteria; order Burkholderiales; family Gallionellaceae; genus DATDDB01. The sequence continues at coordinate 7,058 of DATDDB010000070.1, forward strand.
GCAATCGCATCGGACTGACCGAATCCGAACTCCGCGAAAAATACCTGAGGGGCGTGCTGGGCAAGAGCGGCTCCGACTGGCCTGCCCCGATCCTCTCGTTCATGCTGGCCGGCGGGCCGGATGCCTTATTGGCCGTCGCCAACAATTCCAATCCGCTGGACAGACCGGCCGAGCTCTGCGAAGCCAACTTCTATATCGCCGAATGGTACCTGACCCGAAAGGATGAACAAATGGCGCGCGCGCATTTTGCCGCGGCTATCGAAATCTGCCCTAAGGATTTCCAGGAATCCAGGGCCGCGAAGATAGAGCTCAAAAAACTGAAACAGTGAGCGCAGCCGCGAAGCCTTAATGACCCTTATGGGCACCAGGCAGCCGGAACAAGATGAATTACAATCCGTCCGTTTGAAGCAGCGTAGCGGAAATATGCGGGATGGCTGAAGCGTCCCAGGAACGGACATAATGACGAAACCACAAATCTGATATGTGAAAAGGCTATGACGTTCAACGCTGACTCGCTCCAATAGCAGCCCCCATGGCTCATTCGGTTAACATCAACGGCACACTTTCCATCGGTCGGTTCGATCATGACGCCGTGCGCCAGCTCTCGGCGGGCAACTATGACTTGGTGCAATTGGTGAACAACGGGCTCGAATGGGCAGACCTGGAATTCCTTTCCGCATATACGCACAAGATACATCGATTAAGGCTTGGATGGGGAGTTTATAACAGCCTTGCTGGACTTGAGAAACTCACAGAGTTGACGTATCTGGACCTAGATGACCTTCCCCCAGACCCCGTTTACGATTTTTCGTCTTTCTCAAATCTTCAGGTATGCAAAATGAGGTGGTCGCCGAAGTTAGACCAACAGAGTTTCTTTTCTCTCCCCAACCTTAATCAGGTCGCGCTGATGTGGTGCAAGACAAAAGACTGCACGCAAATTGGGTTTGCCCACAAGTTACGCACATTGGAGCTTAGATTTGGCGTGGTTAGCAGTCTTGATGGGCTTTCCAACTGCAAGTCACTAGAAGAGTTGCGGATCATTCGAGTGAAAGGGCTCACCTCGCTGGACGAGATCGCGAAACTTACACACCTCAAAACACTTGAGATCGACAAGGGGTCGAAGTTTTCCGAAGTTGCACGTTCATTATCGCAATGCTCGAACTTGGCTGAGGTCCTACTAGAAGGCGACTTCGAGATCACTGACCTTGAATGGATACGGAAAAATGCCCGTTTGACCAGATTCAGAAGCGATGCCACCGTCCAGAATGTAGATTGGCATGCAGTATTCAATGCCCCAGCATTATCCGAGATTGCATTTGCGTACACCCCAGGGGGCCTGATGAATGATGGTGACATCAAGACCATTGCCGAAAGCTGCGGCAAGCCGGTACGGTGGATTGAGCATGGCGGCACTAGACGACGTCCGTGGGTTGAAATTCATTTCAACTAACGCACCACCACGGTTCGAATGTCCGCTTTCGGGTAAGCGCCATGTCCGCTATGGGCACACTACGGAAGTAACAGAAAGCGGAAGTAACGTCCGGTAGTCCGCGCATAACAGACATCCCCGCCGACCACTGAAACAGTCCGCTTTGGCCGATAATCGGCTCAAACAGCACGCATAGAATGAGTGGGGCGCACCGCCCCTCGCCTCAATGCACCCGCGCCGGGCGCGAACGCGTGGCAGCAACCCTGGGCACGTTCTTCAGCAGCCCCACTTCATCGCTCAGCACCTGTGCGGCTTCGCCCAGCCAAATGTCCTTGGCGTCTTTTCTCGCCTTTTCCATGGCCAGGTCGGCATTGAGGTTGCGTTCGCTGGAAAGCATACCATCGTCTTGCGTGGCCTTGCTCACCTCTTGGTCTGCTTTGCCGCTTGCCTCGCGCGATTTTTCGCGCGCTTCGCGCGCGGCGCGGTCCTTGCGGCGTTCGGCCTCGTTGAGCGAGATCAGGTTTTTGCGCCGCAGCTTGTCGAATTCGGCGATGTCTTCCTGCAGGTAGCGGAATTCCTTGTCATGGCTCACGCGCTTGTCGTGGCTGGCCTTGAGCTGGGGCAGGATGGCGCTCATATCCCCGGCAGGGGTGTAGTCGGCCACCGGTATCTGCGTCCAGGGCAGTGCATTGGGGTAGCTGGATTCGCCGAATTCCTCAGGGTCGATGATCGCCGGGAGGCGGATGTCCGGCGTCACGCCGCGCAGCTGGGTGGTGCCGCCGTTGATGCGGAAGAACTGGGCGATGGTCATCTTGACTTCGCCGTATTGCGGCTTGTCGTTCTTCGCGAGCGCATCGAGGTTCACCACGGTCTGCACCGTGCCCTTGCCGAAGGTGGTCTCGCCGATCAGCACGCCGCGCCCGTAATCCTGTATCGCCGCCGCGAATATTTCCGAGGCGGAAGCCGAGCCGCGGTTGATCAGCAGGCCCAGCGGGCCATCCCAGGCCACGCCCGCATCGGTATCGCGCTCGACAAACACTTCGCCCTTGGAATCGCGCTGCTGCACCACGGGGCCCTGGTCTATGAAGAGGCCGGTCAGCTCGATGGCTTCCTTCAATGAGCCGCCGCCGTTATTGCGCAGGTCCACCAGCACGCCATCCACATGGTCGCTTTTCAGCTCTGCCAGCAGGCGCGCCACGTCACGGGCCGCGCTCTTGTAATCCTTGTCGCCTTTCTGGCGCGCGGCGAAATCCTCATAGAAACCGGGCAGCGTGATCACGCCGATGCGGCGCGTGGCGCTCCCGTCATTCACCTCGATGATGGATTTTTTGGCGGACTGCTCCTCCAGGGTGATCTTCTTGCGCACCAGCGAAACCAGCTTGTGTTGGCCGTCCGCGCCCGCTTCCGCGGGCAGCACATCGAGGCGCACCACGGTGTCTTCCGCGCCGCGTATCACGGCCACGGTATCGTCCATTCGCCAGCCCATTACATCCTCCACCGGGCCATCGCCTTGCGCCACGCCCACGATGCGATCGCCTACTTTCAGGCCGCCCGAGCGCGCCGCCGGGCCGCCAGCGACCAGTTCCCTGATCGTGGTGTATTCATCCTTGTTATCCAGCACCACACCGATGCCCACCAGCGACAGCTTCATCGAAATATCAAACTCTTGTGCAGCGCGCACGCCGAAATAGTTGGTATGCGGGTCTATCGCTGTGGCATAGGCATTCATGAAGCTCTGGAATGCGTCCTCGCTCTTGAACTTGGAGATGCTGTTCAGGACATTTTGATAACGCTTGTCCAGAGTGGCGGCGATGCTTTTATCATCTTTGCCGGCCAGCTTGAGGCGCAGCCATTCGTTCTTGACCCGCTTGCGCCACAGCTCGTTCAACTCGTCCGCCGATTTGGGCCACGATGCATTCTTGCGGCTCAATTGATAGCTTTCGTTCTTCTTGAAGTCAAAACCCTTGCCCAGCAAGGAGCGCGCATACTCGATGCGTTCCGCCATGCGCTGCTGGTAGAGGTTGAACATGGCAAACGGGATGCTCAGGTCCTCGCCCAGAATCGCGTCATCCAGCCGGGTGCGGGCGTCGGCAAAGCGCTCGATGTCGGCCTGCAGGAAAAACAGCTTCTCCCCATCCAGCATCTTCAGGTAATTATCGAAAATCTGCGCAGACAATCCATCGTCCAGCGCCATGTGCTTGTAGTGATAGCGGCTCAGAATTTCAGCGGAAATGTGCGCCGCGCGCGCTTGGGGTTGCAGCGGCATGAGCGGCTGCGCAGCCTGGGCCGTATCGAGTGCGGCCAAAGCAAACGCAAGCCATATCCACAGCAATCTGTTTTTCATCGATATATTTCCGGAAGAAGAAGAAAGGGGCAAAGCACAGGTACTAATGGTTCAGGACACGCCGGGCGCAAGGCACAGAACCGGCATATTACCTCATATCGGCGCACGGCGTAAAAGCAGGAAATCCCACAGCACCGGGCTTGCTATTGGCGCACCAAAAACGCAGCCAAGGTAGGATGGGTGGAGCGCAGCGATACCCATCGCCAATGTTGAGTACATGATGGGTATCGCTGCGCTCCACCCATCCTACATTCTGCAGCCCTTCCGGTTCGCATTGGACAGGAGTACAAGGCGGCAAGGATGAGGCGACGAAGACAGCACTGGTAGTGCGGCGAGAAGCCGAAGACGCAGCCAACGCAGTAATCGTGTACAAGGCGAAGCGGAATCAGGCCTTGTCGAACTTCATCACCCCACCCTTGCAGTCCACCTTGACCGTATCCTTCGCGGCGAACTTCCCTTCCAGTATCGCCTTGGCCAGCGGGTTTTCAATCTGGGCCTGGATGGCGCGCTTCAGCGGCCTTGCGCCATACACCGGGTCGAAGCCGGCATTGGCGACTTCGGCCAGGGCGGCATCGGTGACTTCCATTTTCATCTCCAGGCTGGCTAAGCGTTTTTCCAGTCCCTGCATTTGGATACGGGCGATGGACTTGATGTTCTTTTCGTCCAGCGCGTGGAACACCACCACTTCGTCGATGCGGTTGATGAACTCGGGGCGGAAGTAGTTCTTCACCTCGCCCAGCACGGCGATTTTTACAACTTGATAATCGTCGCCTTCCATTTTCTGGATCATGTCGCTGCCCAGGTTGGAGGTCATCACGATCACGGTGTTCTTGAAGTCCACGGTGCGGCCCTGCCCGTCGGTCATGCGCCCGTCGTCCAGCACCTGCAGCAGCACGCCGAACACATCCGGGTGGGCCTTTTCCACTTCGTCCAGCAATATCACGCTATACGGCTTTCTGCGTACAGCCTCTGTAAGATAGCCGCCTTCCTCATAGCCCACATAGCCTGGGGGCGCGCCGATGAGGCGCGCGACGGAATGCTTTTCCATGAATTCGCTCATGTCCACGCGGATGAGGTGTTCTTCCGAATCGAACAGGAACGATGCCAGCGTCTTGCACAGCTCGGTCTTGCCCACGCCGGTGGGCCCCAGGAACAGGAACGAGCCGTAGGGGCGGTTCGGGTCGGAAAGGCCGGACCTTGACCTGCGGATGGCATCAGACACCAGGCGCACGGCCTCGTCCTGCCCCACCACGCGCTGGTGCAGCGTGTCTTCCATTTTGAGCAGCTTGTCGCGCTCGCCCTGCATCATCTTGGAGACGGGAATGCCGGTGGCGCGGCTCACCACTTCGGCGATCTCTTCCGCGCCCACCTGGGTGCGCAGCAGCTTGTTCTTGGCGGCACCGCCTTCCGCCTCG
>DATDDB010000071.1:0-12131 GCA_036524005.1 Gallionellaceae bacterium
GATGGCATCGACAGCAACCTGCCAGCCACCACCCGCGACAAGCTCGACCAATTCGTCCGCACCGGCGAAGACCGCCAGCAAGCGCTCAATGCCGTCCTGCAGGCCCAGGCCAAATCCGAAGACCATGGCGAACAGCAAAAAAACCTCGACGGCATGCGCGATGACGGCAAGCTCAATGACGATGCCCACGCCATCGCCAGCCACAGCCTGCAGGCCGCGCAGCAGCAACAGCTCACCGTGCAAAAGCAGAACGACGAACAATCCCTCGCGCGCGTGTGGGGCCTCAAGCAGAACAACCCAAACGCCGCGCTCACCGACATCCCGGCCTCCACCCTGGCCTACCTCCAATCGCGCGGCCTGGACAAGAATGCCCAAGCCATCCTCTCCGGCCACCCGGCCACGGACGACCCCGCGCTATTCAACGAGCTCCACCGCCAGGCCAGTGCCGACCCGGTGAAATTCGCCCAGACCAGCCTCATCACCCATAGCGGCGATCTCTCCAAGGCGCACATGGACTACCTGCAGGGGCTGCAGGATGCCATCAACAAGCAAGACCCCCAGGCCATCGCCGCCAACACCCAGGTGAATGATGCCGTGAACACCGTGCGGGAAGAAATGAGACTCACCGGCATCGACCTCAATCCCGAAGCGGGCAGCGACCGGGAAAAACAGCTCGCCCAGGCAGAAAGCGGCCTGCGCGACCGCATCATCGCCGCCCAGCAAGCGAATAACGGCAAGCCGCTCACCAGCGGCGAAGTGCATAACCTCGCCATGGGCTACTTCGCAGATCAGGTACTCAAGGGCGGGATGGTGGGGAAGAGCGGGGATGGAGAACAACTCAAAGCGCACGATAATACGCAAAGCGCGCAGATCATGACCGATGGGCACACATTTGCTCAGTCGCCCCAACGGGAGAGCGCAGTTCCAGCAACCGGACCAGAGGCAACAAAACAAATCTCGCCAGAGAATGCAAGCCCGTCAGGCAATAGCGCAGCTCCCCTGAGTCCTGCGGGCAAACACGGGGGGATGGCGGCAAATAAAAAGCAGCTGGGCGGGACGAAAAGTGCCGATGATCACCTATATAGTCCGGGTGTTCAAGAGACTTTGACGCAACACACCCAGGATGTGGTGGACTTGCTTAAGCAGATGAGCGGAATGAACTTTAAAGTAACATCCGGGCGGCGAGACATGGCAGGGCAGGTTAGGGCAATGGTTAACAACCCGTTCGCTCAAGGAAAGGCAGACGGCACGTACAAGAAGAATCCTACTGCTTTGAAATTATATGCCTGGTACAAAGGAATGCATAAAGGAGGGTTGAGCAATGATCAAATATCAAACATATTTATCAACGTTTTGAGTCTTGATAAGAAACTTGGTGCCCAATTCGCCGCGTCCATGCCGCATATGGCTGGATCCCCTGATACCTACCAAGCCATTGATATTGGTCCGCACAGCATAGATAGGACGCGCTGGGTAGAGTTTAAAAACGTCCTCAATCAACTGCATGAAGCAGGGGTGTTAAGAAAACCGGCGCTGGTTCCGGCAGAAATTGCGGATAAGCGTAATGAAAAGGATAGCTCATTTCACTTCGAGGTCAATCAGCACCTTACGCCGGAGCAGCAAAGGGCATATGACCAATTGATTATAGATACTTACCTTAAGTAGATAACTGCGTCGGTTGCACCTGTTCCCATGGAGTCCGAAATTTATTGGCCCCAAGGGGTATTCAAACACAAGTTCATCTGCAAAAATTCAGTTTTCGAGGCCGGGAATCCAGCGGCGAACAGGAGGAGTCAAATGAGTTATTACGCAGAAAGGACGAATGTACTGGCCTTCACGTTGATGGTCGCCGCTTTTCTGTGTGGCGCGGGCAGTGCGAATGCGGCAGGTCTGCGCGAGCCATACATTAAAGGCAAAGGCGCGGCCATGGTGCTGGTAATGCCGGACTCGGTGAAAGCCGCTATCGAAAAGGTGGCACCAGGCTTTCAGCCATGGAAGTGGCAGGACTATCTCCCGTGGGTTCGGGAGGACTTCAAGAAGTGGGGCATGGAAAACCCGCCCTATGCCGTGGTTGCTGACTTCAATAACGACGGAGTCAACGATCTGGTCGTTGATGGGCATACTGACACATATGATGCATTGATTGCGGTGGTTTCGACGTCTCACGGCTACCAAGCGAAGATCATTCTGCAGCCAGAAGCCGGAGTAAGTAAACCGAGTGAAATGAAGTTTTACCTGGATGAAAGGGGTAAAGCTGGAAGATCGGGTATTGGCCTCAAGGACTGGCTGCAGTACGATGAAGATGAGAAGCAAAAAGATAAGTCTTACGCATTCACTATGAGCCTATCGCTGATTTACGATGCCGACGGCCAGCCTAACTGGCCGGGTGTCGCCTATTACTATTTTAGGAAGGGGAAATTTGTGATGGAGTGCTCGGGGGAGATGTGTTAGCTCGTCCATCAACAAGCAAGACCCCCAGGCCATCGCCGCCAACACCCAAGTGAACGACGCCGTGCACACCGTGCGGTAAGAAATGAAAATCTCCGGCATCGACCTCTCCGGCCGCCCGTCCAAGGACGACTCCGCGCGTTGAAATAAACCTGCAAGATTTTTGTCATTGAACTGACACCTGATGCCCATAATATTAACGCGTGAAAGTGCGTTCCATATTTATTTCCGATGTGCACCTCGGCACGCGTGGCTGCCAGGCTGACCGTCTGCTCGATTTCCTGCGTGAATACGAGAGTGAGTATCTGTTCATGGTGGGCGACATCATCGATTTCTGGGCGATGGGGCGCAGCATCCACTGGGCTGCCTTGCACAACACGGTGGTGCAAAAAATCCTGCGCCGCGCCCGGCATGGCGAAAAGGTGGTGTTCATTCCCGGCAATCACGATGAGGCCCTGCGCGAGCATGTGGGCACCACCTTCGGCGACATTCTGGTGGCGCGCGAGTGGGAGCATGTCACCGCCGACGGCAGGCGCTTCCTGCTCATCCACGGCGACGAATTCGACCAGGTGACGCGCCATCATCGCTGGGTGGCGGTGCTGGGGGACAAGTGCTACGACCTGCTGGTGGAACTCAACCGCTGGCTGTCATGGGTGCGCCGCACGCTGCGCATCCGGGGTTATTGGTCGCTGGCCGGTTATGCCAAGAAGAAGGTGAAAACCGCCGTCAGCTTCATTTTCGATTTCGAGGAATCGGTCATCCGTGCAGTGCGCGACCGCAAGCTCGATGGCGTGATCTGCGGGCACATCCACAATGCCGCCATCCGCGAAATTGGCGGGCTGCTGTATGTCAATTGCGGGGACTGGGTGGATAGCTGCAGCGCGATCGTCGAGCACCTGGATGGCCGTCTGGAGCTTATCGAATGGATCCACGACGCCCCCCCTGTGCCTGCGGCTGCCGCATAACTGCCAGCCCGGGAGTCCTGCGCTCCTGCATCCCATGCGCAATCCTTGACTGCTTCATCCATCGGCGTCTATAGCCTTGAACGCCTCAGGTTGTGCGACCTGCGGTTGCCGGATACCCAAGCACCCGGAAAATTCGCTCAACCTCACCCGCCTGTGCTGGGCGGCCGGGCCGCGGGGAGAGGTGCGGGCGCGCCGCCGATTGCGCTCAGCTTGACCAGCATTTCCTGGTATTGGCGCGCCTCGCCGGCCAGCGCATGTTGGGGAAATTTCGCCTGCAGGGCGCGCACGATCTTTCCCGCCTCCGTGTACATGCTGTATTTCTCCGCCAGTATTTTCGCCGAGAGCAGGTAAACATGCGCGATGTGCTTGTGGCCGGGGTAGCGCTTGTCAAAGCCGCGCATCAGGTCGAGCGCCAGCTTGTGGCGGTTGGCCACCTGTGCCGCCGCAGCCAGCTCGTGCACGTGGTCGGGGTTGTTCGGCTGGAAGCCGGGTTCGGTTTTCAGGCCCCATTCGCACAGGTCCAGCGCCTGGAACATGCGCTTCTCCGTCACCAGCTTGCCGATGAATTCGCGCGCGTGATTCAGCGCCGGCTCGGTGCGGCCCAGCGCCACCAGCAGTTTCTGGTAGCGCTCGTGCAGGTCGTTCCGCTCCCACTTGGTGCGCAGCTCCTCGCGCAGCAGGCTGGCGGCTTCTGCTTCGCGGCCTGATGCCATCAGCGTGGCCAGTTCCGCCATGACCGGGTCGGGGGCCGGCTTGTTCGGCGAAAGCTTGGCTTCCGCCTGTTCAAAGCTCACATCGGCATGCACGCCCAGTTCTTCGTGATACTGATAGATCGCGTAACCCATCATGTGGTAGATGATGAGCCAGAAGTAAAATTGCACGAAGCTGACCAGCGGCAGCACCAGCCAGGAATTCATGTGCCTGAACAGGAATACCTGCATCCAGATCATGCTGCCGACCATGCTGACCAGGAAGAAGCACAGCACCAGATAGGGCGTGCCGATCGATTTGATGAACGAGATGGTCTGGAACGGGTTGAGCGCCTGCCCCAGGCTGTGGGTCACGCCTATGGTCATGATGCCTGCCGGCAGCCCCAGCGACAGGAGCAGGGCCAGGATGATTCCGGCTTTCAGCCCGAACATCAGCACGAGCGCGACAGAGACAAGGCCAAATATGAGGTACAAGCCGTATTGGCGGTACACCTGCGACGAATCGCCGCCTTCCTCTCCGTTCAGGTTGCTTGGTTCGTCGAACTGGCCGTTGGCCGTGCGCTCCATGACGACAAAGGCGTACTTGAAGAACGCGAGCCAGACCAGCTTGCTCAGCAATCCGCTGAACGGAAGCATCATCGCGATTCCGCCCACCACGGAATATCCGGCGATGCGCAGGAGCGAGCCGCCCTGTATGGGATACAGGAAGAAGCCTGGCATTCTGTGCCAGAATGGTGTGAAGCTAGGATTCGACTCAACCGAAAAAAGTTCTTTCTCAGCCATGGCACCCATCCGCTAAAGGGAATTCGCGGGATATTAGCAGAAACCCTGGCACCAGCGGGGTGTCCTGATTATCTATATATTTGGCGGGAAAGCCGGTTCTCTGGGGGAAATTTAAGCTTCCCGCTGCGAGAACACCGTGCCGGGTGCGGGCGCAAACCCGGAATCAGCGCGGTATGCGCGAGGGGGGGCGGGTTGAGCGGCAAGCTCGCCAGCCGATTACTGCGGCTTGGCGCCGGACTTTTTGCGGTAGCGGCCCAGTACCCAAAGTACATAACCGGATAGGGTATAGCCCAGGAAGATCAGGAACAGCACGACGGGCGGATTAGTGGATACCAGGACGAAGAACATCACGATCAGGAATACCACAATGAACGGCACGCTCTTGCGCATGTTGATGTCCTTGAAGCTGTAGTAGCGCACGTTGCTGACCATGCTCAGCCCGGCGAACACCGTGAGCGCGCAGGCAGCCCAGCGGAGTTCCGGGCCTAGTTCCGGCTGCGGTCCGTATACCTCCATCACCAGCCAGACGAAGCCTGCGACCAGGGCGGCTGCGGCGGGGCTGGGCAGCCCCTGGAAGTAGCGCTTGTCCACCACGCCGATGTTGGTGTTGAAGCGTGCCAGGCGCAGGGCGGTGCCGGCGCAGTAGATGAAGGCGGCAAGCCAGCCCCATTTGCCCAGTGGCTTCAGCGCCCATTCGTAAACCACCAGCGACGGCGCCACGCCGAACGACACCATGTCGGACAGGCTGTCGTATTCGGCGCCGAATTCGCTCTGGGTGTGGGTCATGCGCGCCACGCGGCCGTCCAGCGAATCGAGGATCATGGCCAGGAAGATCGCCACGGCGGAATGGTCGAACGCCCCGTTCATAGCCTGCACAATGGCGTAGAACCCGGCGAACAGCGCCGCCGTGGTGAACAGGTTGGGCAGGATGTAGATGCCCCGCCTGCGCAGTCCCGTTTTCTTGCGTGGATCCAGGTCGGGTTCGTACATGGGGCGGGTTCCTTGTTATTTTCCCTGCAGGACGGCCAGGATGTTGGTGGTGGCGCTCACCTTGTCGCCGATGGAAACCTTCACGCTGGCGGGGGAGTGGACGTTGAACACGTTCATGAACACGCTGACCTTGATAGCGCACCACACCGTGGCGCCGATGGCCAGCGCCAGCGCAATCGCCAGGAACGGCCAGCCTTCGCGAGCGATGGTGGGGTGGGAGTAGTTGGTCATGAAGGAGAAGGGTAAAGGGAGAAGAGGGCAGGGTCAAGGGAGGAGAGGGTGTAGATCAGGGCAGGGTTTTTGCCCATATCCCCACCCCCTTCTCACTGCGCTGCCTTAGTTCTTCGACTGGTCGACCAGCTTGTTCTTGCTGATCCACGGCATCATGGCGCGCAGCTTGCCGCCCACGACTTCGATCGGATGCTCTGCGTTCAAACGGCGGCGCGCGGTCATTTCCGGGTAGTTGGTGCGGCCTTCCAGGATGAACTGCTTGGCGTAGGAGCCGTTCTGGATGTTGGTCAGGCATTCCTTCATGGCGGCGCGCGCCTGGTCGGCGATCACGCGCTGGCCGGTGACGTATTCGCCGTATTCCGCGTTGTTCGAGATGGAGTAGTTCATGTTGGCGATGCCGCCTTCGTACATCAGGTCCACGATCAGTTTGAGCTCGTGCAGGCACTCGAAGTAGGCCATCTCGGGCGCATAGCCCGCTTCCACCAGCGTCTCGAAACCGGCCTTCACCAGTTCCACCGCGCCGCCGCACAGCACGGCCTGCTCGCCGAACAGGTCGGTCTCGGTTTCCTCGCGGAAGTTGGTCTCGATCACGCCGCCCTTGGTGCCGCCGTTGGCAGCGGCATACGACAGCGCCACGTCCTTCGCCTTACCGGTCTTGTCCTGGTACACCGCGATCAGGGTGGGCACGCCGCCGCCCTTGAGGTATTCGGAGCGCACGGTGTGGCCGGGGCCCTTGGGGGCGATCATGATCACGTCCACGTCGGCGGGGGGCACGATCTGGTTGTAGTGGATGTTGAAGCCGTGGGCGAAGGCCAGCGCCGCGCCCTTCTTCAGGTTTTTGGCGACATCGGCGCGGTACACTTCCGGCATGGTCTCGTCCGGCAGCAGGATCATCACCAGGTCGGCGCTCTTCACCGCATCGGCGATCTCGGCAACCTTGTGCCCTGCGGCCTCGGCCTTCTTCCAGGAATCGCCGCCGCGGCGCAAGCCCACGGTCACGTTCACCCCGGAATCCTTGAGGTTCTGCGCATGGGCATGGCCCTGCGAACCGTAGCCGATGATGGTTACCTGCTTGCCCTTGATCAGGGAGAGGTCTGCGTCTTTGTCGTAATAAACTTTCATGAATACTCCTAATAAATGCGTGAAACGTGAAACGTGAAATGTGAACGCGTTTCACATTTCACATTTCACTTTTCACAGTTTCAAAATCCGGTTGCCGCGCCCGATGCCGCATGCGCCGGTGCGCACCGTCTCCAGGATCAGGCTGCGGTCTATGGCCTGCAGGAAGCTGTCGAGCTTGGAGCCGGCGCCGGTCAGCTCTATGGTGTAGTACTTGTCGGCCGTGTCGATGATGCGGCCGCGGAAGATGTCGGCCATGCGCTTCATCTCCTCGCGCGCCTCGCCTTCGGCGCGCACCTTCACCAGCATCAGCTCGCGTTCCAGGTGGTCGCCCTCGTTCATGTCCATCACCGCGACGACCTCGACCAGCTTGTTGAGCTGCTTGTTGATCTGCTCGATCACGTCGTCCGAGCCGCTGGTGACGATGGTCATGCGCGACATGGTGGGGTCTTCGGTGGGGGCCACAGTGAGCGACTCGATGTTGTAGCCGCGCGCCGAGAACAGCCCGGCCACGCGCGACAGGGCGCCCGCCTCGTTCTCCATGAGCAATGAAATAATGTGCCGCATTACAGGATGCCTCCAGAAATTTCTTTTGCGGGATGCAGCGCAAGGCGCACGGCGCGCAACGACAGAGACATATCAAGTGGATAGGCGAGGGAGTGAGCACCGCGCAACGCGGCGATGCGCCCGCAAAGGGAATTTATGGGGGCACTCATTACAGGTCCTCCGCCAGTATGACTTCAGACAGGCCCTTGCCGCCGGGCACCATGGGGTACACGTTCTCGGTCTGGTCGGTCTTGAAGTCCATGAACACCAGGTCGTGCTTGCGCGCGAAGGCTTCCTTCAGCGCAGGCTCGACGTCGGAGGGTTTTTCGATGCGCATGCCGATGTGGCCATAGGCTTCGGCCAGCTTGACGAAGTCGGGCAGCGCGTCCATGTAGGATTCGGAATAGCGGTTGCCGTGGAAGAATTCCTGCCACTGGCGCACCATGCCGAGGTAGCGGTTGTTCAGCGCCACCACCTTGATCGGCAGGCGGAACTGCTTGCAGGTGGACAGCTCCTGGATGTTCATCTGGATGCTGCCCTCTCCGGTGATGCAGGCGACCGTTTCGCCGGGATGGGCCAGTTGCACGCCCATCGCGGCGGGCAGCCCAAAGCCCATGGTGCCCAGGCCGCCGGAATTGATCCAGCGGCGCGGATGGTTGAACTTGTAGTACTGCGCCGCCCACATCTGGTGCTGCCCCACGTCCGAGGTGATGAAGGCGTCGCCGCCGGTGATCTCGTGCAGCTTCTGCACCACGTATTGCGGCTTGATGATTTCGTCCGAATTCTTGAACACCATGCAGTTCTTGCCGCGCCATTCGTCGATCTGTTTCCACCAGGCGGAAAGCGCCTGGGCGTCGGCGCGCTGCTTGGCTCCGTGCAGCACCGCGATCAGGTCGCCCAGCACGTGCGCCACGTCGCCCACGATGGGCACATCCACCTTCACGCGCTTGGCGATGGAGGAGGGGTCGATGTCGATATGGATGATCTTGCGCGGCACCTGGCCGAAGTGGGCCACGTTGCCGATCACGCGGTCGTCGAAGCGCGCGCCCACCGCGAGCAGCACGTCGCAGTTGTGCATCGCCAGGTTGGCTTCATAGGTGCCATGCATGCCCACCATGCCGACGAACTGCTTGTCGGAGGCCGGGTAGCCGCCCAGCCCCATCAGGGTGTTGGTCACCGGGAAGCCCAGCATGCGCGCCAGTTCCGCCAGCTGTTTGGATGCGCCGGAAAGCACCACGCCGCCGCCGCTGTAGATCATGGGGCGCTTGGCTTCCAGCAGCATTTGCGCGGCCTGCCTGATCTGGTTCACGTCGCCATGGGTGGGCGGGTTGTAGGAGCGGATACTCACCGATTGCGGATAACTGAATTTCGCCTTCTGGTTGGACACGTCCTTGGGAATGTCCACCAGCACCGGGCCGGGGCGTCCGCTCTTGGCCAGGTAGAACGCCTTCTTCAGCGTGACGGCGAGCTCGTTGACGTCCTTCACCAGGAAATTGTGCTTTACGCAGGGGCGGGTGATGCCGACGGTGTCCACTTCCTGGAAGGCGTCCTCGCCGATGAAGCCGGTGGGCACCTGGCCGCTGATGATCACCATGGGGATGGAGTCCATGTAGGCCGTGGCGATGCCGGTAACGGCATTGGTCGCGCCCGGGCCGGAGGTCACCAGCGCCACGCCGACTTTTTCGGTGGAGCGGGAATAGCCGTCCGCGGCGTGCACCGCGGCCTGCTCGTGGCGCACCAGGATGTGCTTGACCTTGTCCTGGTTGAACAGCGCGTCATAAATGAACAGCACTGCGCCGCCGGGGTAGCCGAACACGTATTCGACCCCCTCTTCCTGCAAACACCTGATGGCTATTTCCGCGCCCGTCAGTTCCATGGCTAAACTACCTTAAACAATGACAAAAAAACGATTGGGAGAACCCGGCAAGATATAGGTTGCGCGCATTTTGGTCAACCCCCGCGCCGGGACGGATAAGCCGAATTTCCGCAAATACAGCGGCAATGGCCGGAATTTGCTAGTATGCCGGACTCGAAAAGCGGAGCGCATCAAACTGGCCAGCCAAGACGAACTTTCCCGGTTTCTCGCCGAAAGCGAGCGCCGCGCCTATAAACAGGCGCTGTTCGCCGTGCATGACGAGCATATGGCGCTGGACATCGTGCAGGATGCGATGATCAAGCTGGCCGAGAAATACGGCGGGCATGCGGCGGAAGAATTCCCCATGCTGTTCCAGCGCATCCTGCAAAACACCATCCGTGACTACTACCGGCGGCAAAAGGTGCGCTCGGCCTGGTCCACCCTGATGTCCGGGCTGTTTCCGCAGCACGACGAGGAGGAGCACGATCCGCTGGACGTCCTGCAGGACAAGGATAATCCCAGCCAGCCGCTGTCCCCCGATGCGCATCTGGAGCAATCTCAACTCATTGCCTTGATTGAAGAAACATTAAAAATGTTACCCTCGCGTCAACGCGAAGCCTTCCTGCTGCGTTATTGGGAGAACCTGGATACTGCAGAGACTGCGGCGATCATGGGGTGCACCGAAGGCAGCGTCAAAACGCATTGTTCGCGCGCGACGCATGCCCTGGCCGCCGCCCTGAAAGCTAAAGGAGTCACGCTGCCATGAATAACTATTTGAATGTGGACGAAATCCGGCAGTTGCTCAACCGTTCGGCGGGGCAGCTTCCCCCCAAGACCCTCGCCCGGCTGAGCGCCGCGCGCGAGCAGGCGTTGCTGCGCCACGCGCCGGAAAGCACCAGCAGCGGCTGGATGGATAACCGCCGCCGCATGGCGGCAGCCTTTGCCACCGTGCTGGTGACGGTCAGCCTGTTCGGCGGCATTGCCTACTACTGGCAACAGCAGGATGATGTTGACCTGGCCATCCTGACCGACGAGATGCCGGTGGATGTTTACGCGAACTAGCCGGATGCGCTTGCTCAGCCGTATTGCTCCCGCTCGGCATCAACTGATTTCCTGTTTTTGGCTCGCGCTCGCCCTGGCTGGCATGCTGGCCGCAGCACCCGTGTTTGCCAAGAACTGGTCGGAACTCACCCCTGCACAGCAGGAGGCGCTTGGCCCCTTGTCCCGGGAATGGGACAAGCTGCCAAAAAAACAGCAGCGCTACTACCTGGATCTCGCAAGAAGTTATCCCACGCTCACACCCGAGAAAAAACAGCGCATGCACGACAATCTGGAGCGCTGGAGCAAGCTCACGCCGGAGCAGCGCGAGCAGGCGCGCCAGAAATACAAGGCATTCAGGAAGGTCCCTCCTGCCACGCGCGAAGAAGTCAAGCAAATGGTGCGCGAGCAGGAAGCACAGAAAGCCGCCTCCAGCCCCAGCACGTCCAAACCCGCAGATTCAGCCAAGCCGGGCGCGGCCCAATCCGAGCACTGACCCCCGCATCTTTCGGCAACTTTTAATCAAGTGCCCTTGATCAGCATTTAACTCCGCACAATCCCGCCCAAATCACAGCAGGAGGCGGAGTAAATGAGCATCACATCGAGCGGCACTCGCAAGGCTCCATACACGGGCAACGGCGTTACCACAGCGTTTCCATTCACATTCAAGGTATTCCAGGCATCTGATGTACTGGTGGTGCAGACCGACAATAGCGCGACACCGACCGACACCACCCTCACGCTCACCACCCACTACACCGTCACCCTCAACGCCAACCAGGACAGCAACCCCGGCGGTACCGTCAACATGCTGGTCGCTCCTCCGTCGGGCTACCTGCTCACCATCGGCAGCCAGGTGCCGCAACTGCAATCGGTCACCCTGACCAACAATGGCGGCTTCTACCCCACTGTGATCAACAACGCCCTGGACTACCTCACCATCCTGGTGCAGCAACTCTCGGAAAAGCTGGGGCGTTCCCTGACCATGCCATTCTCCAGCAATGCCAGCGGCCAGCTTCCGCCGGTCTCGCCCGGTTCGCTGCTGGGCTGGAAATCTGACGGCTCGGGCATCGCCAACGTCGGCGCCACCGGAGTGGGAGCAGGGGGCATCGTGGCCACCAACCTGGCCGCAGGCGCCACCGGCACGGCGCTCTCCACCGACACCCAGGCGGCCGTAGCCAAGACGACGCCAGTCGATGCCGACCTCGTTCCGTTATTCGACAGCGCCAGCGTGCCCGCTTTCGGGCTAAAGCGGTTAACCTGGGCAAACCTCAAGGCCGCGCTGCTCAATATGACCGGCGCTATCAACTTCGCCCGCACCACCGTAGCCTCTGCCGCGTCGCCTGACATCTGGACGGGCCAGGGCAACATCATCAACTACACCGGCACCGTGACGACCACCGGCTTTGCAAATGCGCCGCAGGCAGGTGCGACGCGGTATCTGGA
>DATDDB010000072.1:0-2578 GCA_036524005.1 Gallionellaceae bacterium
AAAACTGTGACACTATGACTTCCTCCTCGGATACACGGGGTGCTTGATGCAGCATTCCCGCTTCGGCCTGAACGACAAACGTTTATTTTTTTTGTTTCGGGCCGTTAATAGCATTCTTGGCTCTCCTGCGCACATCGTAAGCTATACCCCTGTTCAGTGCAATACATTTATTTAAGATACATCTTAACGTTGATATACATTTCAGATGATTAGCTCTTGCATTGGCATCTATGCAACAAATCTGGCCAGAGCAGGGGTGTAACGGCACGGACCGAAAAAAAAGTCCGTATAATCCGCAGCAGCATCAAAGCAAAACAATAAACAGGTTACGGCCCGGCTTGTCCGGGCATATTTTTGTAAATGGCGTGAATGGAGGAGATTTCATGCGTATAGGCATTCCTGCGGAGACTCGTGCAGGCGAAACCCGTGTGGCGGCAACGCCCGAAACGGTGAAGAAGATGCTGGCCGCAGGCCATCAGGTTCTGGTGCAACAAGGGGCAGGTTCGGGTGCCAGCATTCCGGATGCTGAGTTTCAGGCGGCAGGTGCTACGCTGGTTGGCGCAGCCGAAGTGTATGCACAGGCCGAGATCGTGCTCAAGGTGAAGGCGCCCACTGCTGCCGAACTGGCGCAGATAAAAAAGGGCACGGTGCTGATCGGGCTTCTGGCTCCGCACCAGGCAGACCAGGTCGCGGCTTATGCCAAGCAGGGCCTTACCGCCTTCCCCATGGAAAAATTGCCGCGCACCACGCGCGCTCAGGCCATGGACGTGCTTTCCTCGCAGGCCAACATCGCCGGCTACAAGGCGGTGATCGTCGGCGCCCACCTCTACAAGCGCTTCATGCCCATGCTGATGACCGCCGCCGGCACGGTGAAGGCCGCTCGCGTGGTGATACTGGGCGTGGGCGTGGCCGGATTGCAGGCCATTGCCACCGCCAAGCGCCTGGGTGCGGTGATCGAAGCCTCCGACGTGCGTCCCGCCGTGAAGGAACAGGTGGAATCGCTGGGCGCGAAATTCATCGACGTGCCCTACGAAACCGACGAGGAGCGCGAAGCCGCGCAAGGCGTGGGCGGCTATGCCAAGCCCATGCCGCCCTCCTGGCTGGAGCGCCAGAAGGCGGAAGTCGCCAAGCGCGTGGCTGCTGCCGACATTGTGATTACCACCGCGCTGATCCCGGGGCGTCCCGCGCCCGTCCTCGTCACCGAGGACATGGTGAAGTCCATGAAGCCCGGCTCAGTCATCGTCGACCTGGCGGTGGAGGCGGGCGGCAACTGCCCGCTGTCCGAGCTGGACAAGACCGTGGTCAAGCATGGCGTGACCCTGGTGGGCGACCCCAACCTCGCCGCCTCGGTGGCGGCAGACGCCTCTGCGCTGTATGCGCGCAACCTGCTCAACTTCCTCAACCTGCTGTGCGATCCCAAGGCGGGCGGGGCCATGAACATCAACCGCGAGGACGACATCATCGCCGGCACCCTGCTGTGCCTGAACGGCGAAGTCGTCGCCCCTGCAAAATAGAACTGGAGAAACGAGATGAACGGAGTGGATCCTGTAGTCCTTAACCTGACGGTTTTCGTGCTGGCGATATTCGTCGGCTACCACGTGGTGTGGAATGTGACCCCCGCGCTGCATACCCCCCTGATGGCGGTGACCAACGCGGTGTCCGGCATCATCATCGTCGGCGCCTTGCTGGCGGCGGGGCCGGAAAAGCTGGATGTCGGCACCGTGCTCGGCCTGGTGGCGGTGGCCTTGGCGGCGGTCAACGTGTTCGGCGGCTTCCTGGTGACCCAGCGCATGCTGGAAATGTTCAAGAAAAAGGCCAAATAAATGAATGCGAATACTGTAGCGCTTGCCTATCTGGCAGCGGCGATCCTGTTCATCCTGACCCTCAAGGGGCTGAGCTCGCCTGTCACCGCGCGTCGCGGCAACCTGTTCGGCATGACCGGCATGGCCATCGCGGTGCTTACCACCCTGACGCTGACCCACAACTGGCAGTACATCCTGATCGCCATCGCGGTGGGCGGCAGCATCGGCGCATTCGTCGCACGCCGCATCCAGATGACGCAGATGCCGGAACTGGTCGCGGCCATGCACTCCCTGGTGGGCTTGGCCGCCGTGCTGGTCGCCATGGCAGCCTTCAACAACCCCATGGCGTATGGCATCGGTGAGGTGCTGCACGCCTCCAACCGCATCGAGCTCTTCATCGGCACCTTCGTCGGCGCCATCACCTTCACCGGCTCGATCATCGCCTTCGGCAAGCTCTCCGGAAAAATCTCCGGCAAGCCGGTACGTTTCGCCGGGCAGCACTGGCTCAACCTGGCGCTGGGCATCGCCATGCTGGGCTTCGGCGTCGCCTTCTTCATTACGCCCGCCTGGACCCCGCTGCTGATCATGACCGCCATCGCCCTGCTGCTCGGCGTGCTGCTGATCATCCCCATCGGCGGCGCGGACATGCCGGTGGTGGTGTCCATGCTCAACTCCTATTCGGGCTGGGCGGCGGCGGGCATCGGCTTCACCCTCAACAACAACATGCTGATCATCGCAGGCAGTCTGGTGGGCAGCTCCGGTGCCATCCTGTCCTA
>DATDDB010000073.1:0-5097 GCA_036524005.1 Gallionellaceae bacterium
TCCCTCCGTTCCGGCGCACGCATGGAAGGCCATGCTAACCGAGCGGCGCATAAAGCAATTGGAAGAGCTGGCAAACGTGCTGGAGTGATGCTGGCCGACCAAACCGGGATAAGAAAATGATCACCACACGCGCGTTGCGCATCAAGGCCGAACAAAGCGATGCCGACTCCCAGTTCAGGCTGGGCTTTCGCCTGGCTTTTAACAGGAATCGGGCCATGCGAGATATGGACGAGGCGTTTATCTGGTGGCGCCGGGCCGCGAAGCAACACCACGTCAGGGCGATCTTCTTTCTGGCGACCTGCTATGACTTCGGCAAGGGGTGCAAGGCGAACGCTTCCAAGGCGATGGAGTTATACCGCGCGGCGGCGGCATTGGGCCACGAAACCGCCCAGTACAACCTGGGCATCAGCCTGCGCGATGGCATGAACGTGCGGCGCGACTTGAAGGCTGCAGTTGAACTGCTGCGAAAGTCGGCAAGGCAGGGCTATGCTCCGGCGCAGAACGATCTGGGCGTGATGTATTTCGAAGGAGAGGGCGTCAAGCGCAGCCCCGCCACGGCGCGCGCCTGGTACACCAAGGCAGCCGCGCAGGGCTACGCCATGTCCAGGCGCAATCTGGCCAAGATGGAGCACAGGTAATGGCTCGACTGGCGCGATCAAACACTATCCCCACCCCATGAAACCCGCCCGCAAACCCACCCCGCGCATCTGGTACCGTTCCGACGAGGTGCGGCGTATCCGCCGCGATCTGCTTCGGCGCAGTTCGCCGCGCCTGCACATGATGCTGCTGGTGACGGTCACGGGCGCGGCAGGCCTGCTGGCGTCAATCCTGATGCTGCGCGCGGGCATGGAGACGATGTGGCTGCGCTATCTGGCGGCGTTCGGGCTGGCCTACTTGGTGTTCCTGTTCCTGTTGTGGGTGTGGCTCAGGTGGAGCGATGAGGACGACGGCACCGACCTGCCGGATCTCTCCGGCGGTTCGGGCGACGGCGGAGGCGGCTACAGCGGCGGCGGCGGGCAGTTCGGCGGCGGCGGTTCGAGCGGTTCCTGGGATAGCCTGGATGCGGAACTTCCCGCGGGCGGCGGGTCGGGGGACTCGTTCGGTGGCGATGTGCTCGGCTCGGCGGGCGATGCGCTCGGCTCCGCCGAGGAGGCGGCCATTCCGCTCATGCTGCTGCTGGCATTGCTGGCAGCCATCGCCGCCATGCTGGGCTCGGCGTTTATCCTGGTGAGCTCCGCGCCGGAGCTTCTTGCCGAGCTGCTGCTGGATGGCGCGCTTTCCGTCAGCCTCTATCGCAGGTTGAGCGGCATAGACACGCGCCACTGGCTGGAGACGGCCGTGCACCGCACCGCACGGCCTTTCCTGCTCGCCGCGCTCATCGTCTCGGGCGTGGGCTTCGGCATGGCGCTGTATGCGCCCGAGGCGCATTCGCTGGGCGAAGTGGTCTACCACGCGCAGCATCCCCCGGCGCAGCAGTGAAGCAGAGCACCCTACGCTCTATGCGCGGCCTGCGATACCATATCCGCAACATGAAAAACGTCCTGTTCATCTGCAGCCAGAATCGCCTGAGAAGCCCCACGGCGGAGCAGATATTTTCCAGCCACCCCGGGATAGAATGCGCTTCCGCAGGCCTGAATAACGATGCGGAAAATCCGGTCACGCCGGAGTTGGTGGAGTGGGCCGACCTGATCTTTGTCATGGAAAAGGCGCACCGCAACAAGCTTTCCTCGAAGTTTGGAGAGCATCTGTCCGGCAAGCGCGTCATCTGTCTCGACATACCTGACGAGTATGAGTATATGGACCCGGTGCTGATCCGCATTCTGCAGGCCAGGGTGACGCGTTTCCTGCCGGTGGCGCATGCCTAGTCGGCAGCTTGCGAGGGTGCGTTAACCTTCAATTGGTGCATAAGGTTTGCTTGATGTATGCTTACCCTGCCGATGAATAGAGGGGGAGGTCAACATGGCGGGTCAGGCTGAAATCATCAACATGGCGCTGTTCTGCGATTTCGAGAACATTGCGCTGGGCGTGCGCGACGCGAAGTATGCGAGTTTCGACATCCGCCGCGTGCTGGAGCGCCTGTTGCTCAAGGGCAGCATCGTGGTGAAGAAGGCCTATTGCGACTGGGAGCGCTACAAGGATTTCAAGGCGACCATGCACGAGGCGGCCTTCGAGCTGATCGAGATTCCGCACGTGCGCCAGTCCGGCAAGAACTCGGCCGACATCCGCATGGTGGTGGATGCGCTCGACCTGTGCTACACCAAGTCCCACGTGGACACCTTCGTCATCATCAGCGGCGATTCGGATTTTTCGCCGCTGGTTTCCAAGCTGCGCGAAAACAACAAATACGTGATCGGCATCGGCGTGAAGGATTCCACCTCCGACCTGCTCAGCGCCAACTGCGACGAATTCATCTTCTACGACGACCTGGTGCGCGAGCAGGAAGCCAAGCAGAAGCGCGGCGCCAGGAAGGCGCCGGCCAAGGCGGCAGCCGGGAAGAAGGCCCCGGCGGCGGCCCGCAGCGAGGAGGAAAAGCGCCAGGATGCGCTGGACTTCATCGTCGAAACGGTGGAGGCGCTGATCGCCGAGCGCGGCTCCGACGAAAAGCTCTGGGGTTCGCTGGTCAAGACCACCATGCAGCGGCGCAGGCCGGGATTCAACGAATCCTTCTACGGCTACCGCTCGTTCAAGGAGCTGATGGAGGACGCGCAGAAGCACAAGATGCTGGCGCTGGTGCGCGACGAGAAATCGGGCCAGTACACCATACGCCTGGCGGCTGCGGAGGAGTAAAATGGCGCATGCACCGTCTGTGCGGCTTCCGGCCGGGCTGACGGATTTTCAGGGTTGATCAAACAAACGGAGGGGAAATGAGCAACATCAGTTTTATGTGGCGGGGAGTTTTCAGTCTGCTGGGCATCTGCGCGCTGGGTTTCCTGGCACCTGTGGCATATGGCGCCGAGACGGTGCCGGAAAGGGCAGGCAAGGCATCCGCGCTGCCATCCGGCAAAACATCCGCCAAGGAGGAAATCCTGCTCAAGGCCCGCGCCAGCTATTACAGCCTGAAAAAGGAAGGCCTGAACGAGTTCAAGTGCAGCATCGAGCCGGACTGGGAAGCGCCGCTTGCCGAGTTGCGCAAGACCAACCCGCAAGAGGTGGAGCGCAGGCTGAAGCTGTTCAAGAAGATGCATTTCGAGTTTACCGCGTCGGTGCTCGGCAACATAGACGTCACGCACCGCTATGACGGGGAAGTGCCTGCGGATATGGCCGCGAATTTCGAGCAGATCTACGGCGGCATTCGCCAGATGACCTCGGGTTTCTATGCCACCTGGAAGGGATTCACGCTGACCCCATTCCTCCCGGAAGCCCGGGAAGCCTACACGCTGGACCAGGAGCCATCCCAGTACCGCCTCGGCTACGAGGGCGGCGGCACCAAGGTGGTCACTTTCCTGGACCCGGACATGGCGATCACCAGTGCGCAGATCACCAACGACGCATTCGACAGCACCATCACCCCAAAATTCCGGAAGGTGGCGGGCGGATTCCTGATGTCCGGCTATGACGCCGTATTCGAGGGCACCTCGCCGCCCAGCAAGATCACGCTCCACGTGCTGATCGATTACAAGCTGGTGGATGGTTTCCAGCTCCCCTCCAGGCTGGACCTGCAAGGTTCAAGCGAGGGCAAGCCGTTCTCGCTTGTGGTGTCTTTCGTAGACTGCCATGCGACCCGGCGCTGAGCGCGCCCGGGCCGCATAGCGGGCGCGGTCTTCCCGGCTGGTGCGGCCGGAACAGCAAGGAGGTAATATGAAAAAAATCCTGTTGCCCTTGTGCCTGCCGCTGTTTTCCGCGCCCGCGCTCGCGGGAGCGGACGACATCGTGAACGCGAACAACCAGTTCGAGATCCAGCGCATTTCCACCCATGTGGAGTACACCGAAACCGGCAGCGGCCTCTTCGGCACCAGAAAGGGGATACTGGACACCGAGACCGGGCCCGTGCCCGGCTTCGGCATTGCCTCGTCGCGCATGAAGGGGCCGGGAAACAGCTATGTCCATTTCGAATTTTCCATGCTCAACGGCAGCACTAAATACACCGGGTCGCTGCAGGGAGGCACGTTCGGTTCGGTCATCAGCAGTTCCAGCGCCTCGTTGATGGATTTCAGCGCCCGTTTCGGAAGCGGCTATGCGCTCCGCGCCCCGGCCATGCTCACTCCCTTCTTTGAACTGGGGCGCCACCAGTGGGACAGGGGCGTCAATTACGGCGAAACCTACACCCACAATTATTTCGGCCTCGGCGTGCTGGGGCAGTATTCGCCGGTTAACCAGCTGGTGCTCTCGGCCCAAGTATTTGCCGGGCGCACCTTCTGGTCATCCATCAGCGTGAATAGCGGTCCCGGCGTGTATGGCTTCTCGGACTCGCTCGGCGATTCCATGCTGTCGCGCTACGGCCTGGCGGCGGACTACGCGTTCACCCGGAAAATCCACGCCAGCATCGGCATCGATTACACGCGCTTCCAGTACGGCATCAGCCCGGTGCAATTTGCCGGCAACGTCGCGACCTGGGAGCCGGACAGCAAGACCCGCTATACTACGCTCAGGATCGGGCTGGGGTACCGGTTTAACTGAGGGGCGCGGCCACGCGGCCCGCGCACCGCAAATCTTGTGAAGGAATATTGAATATGTCAGTGGATGTGCACGTCATCCTGAACCGGGGCAAGCTGGCCAAGCCGCAGCAATGGCGGCAGGCGATCATCGACAACGGTTTTGCGCTCGAACTGGAAACCGGTTACGAGCCCGAGGAGCATGAGGGATACCTGCTCTGCACCTATCGCGATGCCGATAGCGGCTTTGAATATTACTTCAGCGAGCTGGAAGAGGGCATGCTGGATGACGAGATCATGCAGCGCATAGGCACCCGCGACTGCGTGGTGACCCTCACCGCCCATGGCGACACGAACGGCCTGATCTGTGCAACCATTGCCGCCGCGGTGCTGTGCGCCATCAGCGGCGGCCTGCTGCTGGACGACGCCTCCGAGCAGCTGTTTGTCGAGGCGGACGACGCCGTGGAATACGCACGCGCGCAGGAAGCCGCCCTGTCGGGCGGGG
>DATDDB010000074.1:0-2969 GCA_036524005.1 Gallionellaceae bacterium
CGTAGCCTTGTTGACATCGGTGATTTTTCCGTCCGGACTGATGGTCACCAATGGGTCGAGGCTCGCTTCAATCAGGCTGCGGTTGTAGACGCTTGCCTGGTGCAGCTCCTTCTCCAGGCGTTTTTTATCTGTAATGTCCCGCGCTATGGTGGAAATCCCCGTTATATTTCCGGAGGCATCCTTGATGGGTGAAAGCGTAAGTGCGACCTGGATCAATGCGCCGTCCTTGCGGATTCGTTCCGATTCGTGGTTTACCACCGTATCACCACCCCGGATTTTTCCCAGCAACTCATGAATTTCAGCATGGCGCGCGGGCGGTGCCAGGGTGGTGATGTGCTTGCCAATGATTTCATCCGCCGGGTAGCCGTAAATTTTCTCCGCGCTCTTGTTCCAGCTGGTAATGATGCCTTCCGGGGTTTTCCCGATAATTGCATCGTTGGAATATTCCACGATTGCCGCCAGTTGCGTGCGTGTCGCTTCAGCCTGCTTGCGCTCGGTGATGTCGCGCGCCGCGGCGAACACGCCCGACACCGCGCCCGCCTCGTCGCGGTAGACACTGGCGTTATACAGCACATCGGTGACATGGCCGTCGCGATGGCGGATGTCCAGCGGGTAATCGGTGACAAAACCCTGCTGGAATACTTGCTGATAGCCCGCGCGCGCCTTGTCCGGCTCGGTGAAGTAATCGGAGAAGTCCGTTCCGATCAGTTCTGCCCGGCCCCTGCCGGTTACGTTTTCCGTAGCCTTGTTGACATCGGTTATTTTCCCCTCGCGGCTGATGGTCACCAGCGGATCCGGGCTCGCTTCGATCAGGCTCCGGGTATACAGCGAGGCAGCCCGCAATTGTTCTTCTGCCCGCTTGCGTTCGGTGATGTCGCGCGCCGCGGCAAAGACGCCCAATACCTCGCCGGATCCCTTGCGATAGACGCTGGCGTTGTAGAGCACATCGGTGATATGTCCGTCGCGGTGGCGCAGGGCCAGCGGGTAGTTGGTGACCGATCCTTTCAGGAATACCTCCTGATAACCATGACGCGCCTTGTCGGGTTCGGTGAAGTAATTTGAGAAGTCCGTGCCGATCAGTTCGGTGCGGCTCAAGCCGGTCGCTTTCTCGGTGGCCTCGTTGACATCGGTAATTTTCCCGTCCGGGCTGATGGTCACCAGCGGGTCCAGGCTCGCCTCGATCAGGCTTCGGGTGTAGAGCGATGCGGTCCGCAGTTCGCGCTCGTTCTGCGAGAGCGTTTCCAGCATCTTGTTCATGCTGTTGCCGAGCCGGGCGACCTCGTCCTCGCCTGCGGCCGTGCTCACGCGCATGGAGAAGTTCCCGGATTGCACTTCCTCAGCGACCCGCACCAGCGATCCGATGCGCTGTCCCAGCCGGTTCGCGATGATCATGGCGGCAAGGAATGACAGGACGGTGGAAACCAGCAGGAAGACGATGCTGTTCCGTATCATCTCGCGCAAATAGAGTGAGTTTTCCTGATTGAGCAAGCGCACCTTGGCCCAGCCGACCAGGCGCTCGCCCACTTTGATGGGAACGGCCACTGCCACTGCTTCATGTGAGTCTTCCATCACGCGCATGGCGTGCGGCGTTTTGAGCAGGGACAGGCTTTGCTCATCCTTGAGGTACATTCCGACCTTGGATGGATCGCTGTGCGCGAGCACGCGGCCCGCGGGCGAGATAACCATCGCATAGCTGAATTGGGGATAGCTGTGAAAAGCATGAACCGATTCCTGCAAGCCTGCCACGTCGTCAGACAGCACCCAGGGCAGTGCGCCGGATGCCAGCGCTTGCGCCATGCTGGTGGTTTCTTCCAGGCTGTCGCGGCGCAGGTTGTCCCATTCGGTCAGCACCAGGTAGGAGGCAAACGCCGAAATGAGCACGAAGAATCCCACCACGAAGGTGAGGATGATCTGCTTCCTGAAAGAGCCGCGCGCGGTGATTTCCCGGTACGGCGCAGTGAACTTCAGTTGTGCCTTGCTTTTGTCCATATGCGGCTACTTGTCGAGCGGGCGCACGTTGCGAGCGAATTCGCGCAGAAAGCTTTCAATCACATGGTAGCGCTTGTCGCCGGCCAGCTCGAAGCGGGAAAGCGGCATGCGAGCCAGGATGGACCGGCCTTCTTCGGATTCGTGCAGGGTGCTGAGCAGTTGCGCAACTTTCCGGGCCAGGGCGGGCGGCACGTCGTCCCGGGCCACCACGCCGTTGTTGATCAGCGGCTCGGTTTCCCAGATCTTTACCAGTTCGCGCGCCTGGTCAGGGTGTTCCTTCTGGAAGGCGTCCCAGGGCAGCGGCCACGTCGCCCCGGCGGCCACATTGCCCAAGTACACGTTCATGATGGAAGATTCCTGCGAGCCGACATACAGGTTTTCGATGTCGCGATTCACGTCCAGGCCGTGGGTCTGGAAGAAATACTGCGGCATCATGGTGGCGGCCAGCGCAGTCCTGGCGGGATACGACACTTTCTTGCCCTTCAGGTCCGTCACTTTACTGATGCCGCTGTCGCGCCTGACCAGGATCACGCCGGTGAAGCGGTAGTCGTCGCCCATCTTGGCGATCACATGGTAGCCGTGGTCCAGCGACTTCAGCGTCTGGTAGGGATTGGGCAGGGCGAAGCCGAACTTGCGCCCGTAGAGTTTTTCCTCGAATGCCTCGTAATTGCGCGAAGCTTCGAGCCGGAAGGTGACGCCCGGGATGTTGCGGTTGAGGTAGTCGATCAGCGGGCCGTAGACCTCGAACAGGCGCGCGGGGTTGTGCAGCGGGTGGATGGCGAAGATATATTCCTTCCCGGCTGGCTGCCGGTTGGTGTAATCAGGGCCGGATGGCTCGTCCGCACGGCCCTGGCCTAAGACCGGAAACGCCACGGCCAGCAGTGCCAGCAGGCAGCCGATGAGAAACGGCCAGCTCTTCCGGTTTCCGGGTTGTCCCATGTTTTTCCCCGTTATAGTTATTAAGTGGGTGCATCAGAAAC
>DATDDB010000075.1:0-25489 GCA_036524005.1 Gallionellaceae bacterium
ATCCTGCTGTATTCGCTTTGGCTGCGCTTAACCGGGATGATTGAGTTGGCTGCTGGAACTCCTCTTGTGGGGGATTCCAGCAGAGCCGGATGGCTTACTTGATTTGCCGGACTTCGTTATTCCAAAAATCGCCTACATAAAGCGCCCCGTTGACCAGGCAAAGGCCGGCAGGGCCGTTAAATGACGCGGCGGATCCTGTTCCGTTGGCCATGCCCACTGCGCCTGTGGCGCTTCCGGCGAGCAGGGATACTGCGCCGGTACTTATGACGAGCTTCCTGATCTGATTGTTGCCGTAATCGGAAATGTAGAGGTTTGTATTATCAGTGGCCAGGCCTAAGGGCATATTAAATGTGGCCCCCGTTCCGGTGCCGTTGACCATGCCCCCCGTACCGGCCGTGCTTCCGGCTAGCAGGGATGTCGCCCCTGTAGCAATGACAATTTTCCGGATCTGGTTGTTGTTCTGGTCGGTCACGTAAAGGTTGGTGCCATCCGTGGCCACGTCCCTGGGATTCCTGAAAGAGGCCCCGGTACCGGTACCGTTGGTCATGCCGGCCGTACCGGCCGTACTTCCGGCCAGCAGGGATGTCACTCCAGTTGCAATCACAATCTGCCGAATCTGGTTGTTGTTGTAATCAGCCACATAGAGGTTGGTGCCGTCAGTGGTTATGCCGAGCGGGTTGCTGAAGAGTGCGCCTGACCCGGTACCGTTGGTCATGCCGGCCGTTTGTGTGGGACTGCCTGCAAACAGGGTGACTGCGCCTGTGGAGATGACGATCTTGCGAATATCGTTATTGACGGATTCGGTGACATACAGATTGGTGCCGTCAGTGGTGATACCCATCGGGTTGTTGAAGAGGGCTGCAGTTCCCGTTGCGTTGGTTGTGCCCGCCACGCCTGTCGGGCTTCCGGCTAACAGGGTGACTGCGCCAGTGGAGATGACAATCTTCCGGATCTGGTTATTGTTTTGGTCGGCCACATAGAGGTTGGTGCCGTCCGAAGTGATGCCGTCGGGCGTGAAAAACAGGGCAGCCGAGCCTGTTCCATTGGTCGTGCCGGAAGCGCCAGTCGGGCTGCCTGCAAAAAGCGTAACCGCGCCGGTCAGGCTTGTCACAGGAAGGGTTCCACTACCGGTTCCACTGCCGGTTCCGAACCCGGCTCCCGTTCCGGCTCCTCCGCTGATTAAGGGAACAAATGTGGTTCCTGCCGGGATTCCGGATCCAGTCCCTGGTGTGGTACTGCCCCCGCCACATGCGGAAAGTCCCAGCGCCAAGGTGAGCATGGCCAGGTACGTGCTCGCAATTTGTGTTTTCCCCGATCCAAGGTTCATGAGTTTTGTCCCTTATTCTTAATATTCGTGTTATAGAGAAATCAATTATGCAATTCGCATGATGCGAAGCAGGATGCAAAATCAATAACCATGCGAAAAATAGCAATATTCCAATGTGATGGCAATAGGCCGGCCATCACGAAAGTGAGCGGTGCTCCAGGGAATTGGGAAGTCAGGTTATTGCTTTGCGCCCGCCTGGGCAGTGCCGAATTCCACGCGCTCGACCTTGTAACCCCGCTTTTCCATCAGCGCGGCCAGACCCATTGGCCCGAACATGTGCATGCTGCCTACAGCCGCAAACACTTGCTTCCCGCCATGGTGCAGTGCATCTATGCGTTCGGCCATGGCCGGGTTCCGTTCGTCGAGCATGCGCTTCATCATTGTGCGATCGACATCCGTTTTCAGGCAGTCGCACCAGTCTTCGTAATGTTCCATCTCGGCATAGTTGCCACGGTCCCAGGCGTCTGCGAGGCGCTTGAGCATTTTGCGCGAACGGCTGCTCTCCATTTCGTCGAGGCTGGCTTCAACGATGGCGGCTGTTTCTTGCGGGGTATGCATCAGCAGCGCCTGCACCTGGAATTCCGGCGTCTCGAGCGATACCATGTTCTTGTTTGCCTGATGGCCTAGTGCCGCCAGGAAGACATCAATGCCGTATGATGCATCAAGGCCCTCCCAGCGGCCGACCATGATGCTCAGCACGGCGACCTGCATTTCCGGGGGGACGCCTGCCAACTTCTCATATGGGACGCACAGGGATTCCGCCTGTTTGCGCATCCGTTTTTCCAGCGGCCCGGGGAGGGCATTGCCGTGCAGCGAGGCCATTTCCTTATTCGTGCGTTTTCGTACTTCTGGGTCCATCATGTCGAGTTCCAGTGCGATGGTATCCGTCTCGCGCAGGGCGGCCGTCACCTTCGGGCCGGGATAAATCCATTCGAATTTCCCTACATGTATGGTTCCATAAAGATACGAAGTACGACCGTCCTTGCTGATGCGCCACAGATAGCCGTGGTCGCTGGCGCTGCGCATGGCAGACTGGATTGCGGCCTCCGTGGGCTTTTCCGGGGCGGGAGGGCAGGCAGCCAGGGCGGAGTTTGCGACTGCAACAAGGAACGAGAGGAACACAGTGCGCAAAGCATTTAGCATTTCCCGCCAGCCTTTCTGGTTATGAATTAAGGAATTTTTCCGCAGAGGATTGCAGCGGATTATAGGTGGCCGCAACGTGGCGGGCAATCCTCCTGCGCCTGCAAACACGATGGGTGCTTAGCTTTCACTCAGCACCCTGAGATGCGCCAGTACGCTGCGGCCCAGCGCGTGCAATTCATAGCCCCCTTCCAGTACAGAGACCATGCGGCCATGGGAATATTTGTCGGCAACGAGCTTCACCTGTTGCGTTACCCAGGTGTAATCCGCTTCCAGTAAATTGAACTGTGCCATATCGTCTTCATGGTGGGCGTCGAAGCCTGCGGAAAAGAACAGCATCTCCGGGCGAAAGCGTTCCAGCGCGGGCAGCCAGGATGCAGCCACCGCTTCGCGAAATGCTGCGCCGTTGGTGCCCGCCGGGAGCGGGACATTGATGATGTGGTCGTTGCCGCTGGTGGCGCCCATATAGGGGTAATAGGGGTGCTGAAAGGTGGAGCAGAGCATGACGCGGGGATCGTCGTGGAAAATCTCCTCGGTGCCGTTGCCATGGTGTACGTCGAAATCGGCTATGGCGACGCGCTGCACGCCGTACTTTTCCAGGGCATGGGCGACGCCGACCGCGACGTTGTTGAAGATGCAGAAGCCCATGGCGCGGGCTGATTCGGCATGATGGCCGGGCGGGCGGATGGCGCAAAAGGCGTTATCCGCCTTGCCTTCCAGAACCAGTTCCGTTGCCAGCACTGCCGCCCCCGCCGCGCGCAGCGCCGCATCCCATGTATGCGGGTTCATGGCAGTATCGGGGTCGAGGTAGAACAGGCCTTGTTTGGGGGAGGCGGCCTCGATGCTCTTGATGTAGTGCGGCTTGTGCACGCGCGCCAGTTGTTCGAAAGTCGCCAGCGGCGCATCATGCTGCTGGAGGAGGGGCAGCAGGCCGGAAGCGATCAACTGGTCTGCGATCACACTGAGCCGCGCCGGACATTCCGGGTGGTCTGCGCCCATGTCGTGCTTGAGGCAGTCTGGATGGCTGATATAGGCGGTATGCATGGTCGCCCCTGAAAAGATGGGTTGCGGCTGCGGTTCACTATCGACGCTTCAGCGCTATATTGACCTTATCCAACCTGGAGAGCAAGCCCATGGGATATTGCTGTGGTCAGCGATAAAGGCCTCGTGCTTGGTTCGTTGCGCCAGAGAGGCGTCATCGCAGCTATTTCCAGAACTTGCCGCTCAGTTCGATCAGGCTGATGATGATCTCGAAGAGTATCAGGCCGATCACATACCATTCGAGCTTGTGCAACTGCTTGTTGTCCCAGACATCGGCCAGCGTCTGCGCGGTATCCGAAATCAGCCCCAGCTTGCGATCCAGGGCCGATTGGCGCTCCATCAGCTCGAACTCGTCCTCCAGGCTGGCATACAGCCCTTCCAGGTTCGGGTTGTCCCACAGCGTCTCCGGCTTGTCGCCGATCTCCGCGCGCCCCACCATGCGGTGCTCGATCAGCAGCATGGAGCCGATCTTGGAAAGCAGGCTCTGGGAGCCGGAGCTCACCTTGCCGTGGGTCGCGAGTTCCTGGGCCAGCGGCTCGATCTTGTCGAATTCTCCGGCCACCTTGTTTTCATAGAGCTTGAGCACCAGGTTTTTGCTCATGGCGTCGGCGATGATCTGCAATTTTTCCAGCGAAATGTCATCCAGCGACACCGCGCCGCTCTGCACGCCGATGCTGGGCCTGCCGGAGTGGATTTCCAGCTCCTCGATTTCGGGAGTTGTGTACGGGTTGGTCAGCAACGGCCTGAGCATTTCGATGAAGCGCACCTCGTCCATGGTCGGCACCCCGAAAAACACCGCCACGCCGTAGCGAAACAGCACCGCGATACCGCCTTCGCCATCCACTTGCAGGGTCAGCGGCGTGGTCGCCAGGCAATCGGCGATCTTGAACAATTTAAGGTCCAGCCGGTCTCCCAGCAGCAGCGCACGCGCTTTCAGGTCCTGGCGTTTTTGTAATTTGAGTTCCATGAAGTTACCTGCTCGTAATCCGCAGCACAGCATAGTGAACCCTGCGTGTGCCGTCAATTCTTTACTGGCATTGCCATGACTTGGCTGCCCACAACGGTTAAAATCCCGCCTTTAACCTGAATTGAAACGACCCTAGCATGGCCATACAGTGGTTTCCCGGTCACATGACTTCGGCGCGCAAAAAAGCCGCCGAAACCATGGAGTTTATAGACGTCGTCATCGAGGTGCTGGACGCGCGCGCGCCGGAAGCAAGCTGCAATCCGCTGATCAGGGAGCTGCGCGAGCATCGCCAGCGTCCATGCCTGAAAATACTCAACAAGGCCGACCTCGCCGACCCTGACGTTACCCGCGCCTGGATGGATTTCTACAACGCCCAGAAGGGCGTGAAAGCCGTGGCGCTAAGCTGCAAGAGCGCGGCTGATGCCGCCAAGGTACCCAAGCTGTGCCAGCCGCTGGCGCCCCACCGCAATAGCACGCTCAAGCCGCTGCGTCTGATGATCATGGGCATCCCCAACGTCGGCAAATCCACGCTGATGAACATGTTGCTCAAGCGCCGCGTGGCCCATGTCGGCGACGAACCGGCCGTGACCAAGTCCCAGCAGACCCATAATCTCAATGAGCGCATGACGCTTACCGATTCTCCCGGCCTGATGTGGCCAAAAATCGAGCGCATGTCCGATGGGCTGATGCTGGCCGCGATTCACTCCATCGGGCGCAACGCCGTGATCGAGGAGGAGGTGGCCGAATATCTTGCGGGCATATTGCTTGCGCGTTATCCCGCTTGCCTGGCTGAACGTTACGGCATTGTGGGGCAAGGCACCGATGGGATCGGGGTGGTGGAGGCCATAGCCCGCAAGCGCAACTGTTACCTGAAAAACGGCAGCAGCGAACTGGACCTGGAAAAAGCCGCGATGATATTGTTGACTGAATTTCGCGCGGGCAAGCTGGGGCGCATCAGCCTGGAATCACCTGCCACCAGGCAACAGAGCGCTTAGCTGGTTGAGCGGCCACTCTCTCGCCGGGCTGAAGTCAAAACCCGCATTTAAAATAATATACCGGACTCCCCTGTAATTCCAGATAATTTATCGCATGGGGTGTCTGGAGGTTTTTCGCTATTTTGGCGTAAACTGCAAGCAAGGGAACAATGACCGGTCGGCCAGCATATATTGTTGATGCCTAAGGCCCATGAGGGTGACGGACTTGGATGTGCAGTCATGGATAACAGGCAGAATCAGCACAGTTTTATCAGCGAAGTAACACGGCAGTTGTATTTCAACAATATCAGCACCATCATTGCTGGAGGCATACTTGCCTGCCTGCTCACGCTGGTGCTGTGGAAATTGGGGGCAGACCACCTGCTGCTGCTCTGGCTTGCCGTGGTTGAGGTGGTCTATGTTTTGCGTCTTTTTCTGACGCGTTCTTTTTTCCGCTCCGCGTCCGATGATACCCGGGCGTGGCTGTTCAGGTTCCGGGCCGCTGTTGCATTTCAGGGAGTCATTTGGGGGGCGCTGTCCGTTCTGTTCTTCCCCGCCGGCAATGCAATCAGTCAGGATGCCTTCTTGTTTGCCTTTAGCGGGCTAGCAGCAGGAGGCGCCATTGCATTCGGCATCGACGTTGTCAGTGTGATCGGGTTCGAAATACCGCTCACCGTCCCTTTGCTGGCTCGATTCTTTATCCAGGGAACGGTTGAATCCATAGTCATGGGTTTGATGGTGCTGATGTACATCGGATACATCGGATTCAGCATGAGGCGCAGCAGCCAGACCATGCGTGACAACATCAGGCTGAGGTTTGCCGCCGCAAAAAGGGAAGAGGAAATCCGGAACCAGAACACTTTCCTGAACACCATCCTGGAAAGCGAACCGGAGTGCGTGAAGGTTGTCGCATTGGACGGCAATCTTGCGCAAATGAACAGGGCAGGACTTGCCATGCTGGAAGTTGAAACTGTCGAAGAGGCAAACCAGACAGGGCTTCTGAACTTCGTTCATCCCGATCACCGCGCAGCTTTTCAGGACTTGTTCACAAGAGTGTGCCAGGGCGGTTCCGGGCAGTTGGAATTCCGGATCACAGGCAAGCGCGGGACGCAGCTCTGGCTCGAAACAAACGCCACTCCCATGCGCAACGCAGGCGGGGACATAATCGGAGTGTTGGGAGTCACCCGGAATGTCACCGAGCGCAGGGAGGCCGAAGCTCGGACCAGGGAAGGCAGGCAGTTGCTCGATAGCGTAGTGGAAAACATCCCGAACATGATATTTCTCAAGGATGCGTCAGACTTGCGCTTCAGGATGCTGAACCGTGCCGGGGAAAAGCTGATAGGGCGGAGCCGGTCGGAGGTGATCGGCAGGAATGACCATGATTTCTTCCCGCCAGAACAGGCCGATTTCTTCACTCGCAATGATCACTCTGTGCTGGAGGGGGCGGGCGTCCT
The DNA here is from genome assembly GCA_036524005.1 of Gallionellaceae bacterium. Classification (GTDB taxonomy): domain Bacteria; phylum Pseudomonadota; class Gammaproteobacteria; order Burkholderiales; family Gallionellaceae; genus DATDDB01. The sequence continues at coordinate 6,904 of DATDDB010000075.1, forward strand.
GGATATTTCCGAAGAAGCCATCCTGACGCCACATGGAATGCGCATACTGCATACCCAGAAAATTGCCTTGCGTGACGAGCAGGGAAGGCCGCAGTACTTGCTGGGTATCTCCGAAGATATCACCGAACGCAAACAACAAGAGCGGGCATTGCGCGAAAGTGAGGAGAAGCTGCGGGGGCTTTATGAACTGGCGCCACTGGGCATAGCGCTTGCCGAAATGAACGGACGGTTTGTGGAGTTCAACGAGGCATTCCGCAATATCTGCGGTTATTCCGAGGAAGAATTGAAGTTGCTTGATTATTGGGCGCTGACACCGATCAAGTACCAGGCGGATGAAGCCAGACAGCTGGAGTCTCTCAGGAGTACTGGTCGTTACGGGCCCTATGAAAAGGAATACATACACAAAAATGGCTCGCTGGTTCCGTTGCGGCTTAACGGGGTACTGGTTACCGGCCGTGACGGGAAGCAATATATCTGGTCCATCGTCGAGAATATTGCTGGAAGCAAGCAGGCCGAGCGCGAGGTGCGGATTGCCGCAACTGCATTCGAGTCGCAGGAAGGCATGATGATCACCGACGAGCATGCCAACATTCTCCGGGTGAACAAGGCATTCACCGAAATCACCGGCTATGCCAGCGAGGAGGTTGTGGGCAAGAACCCGCGTTTGCTCAGTTCGGGCCGTAATGACAAGAGATTTTATGCGTCCATGTGGCACAGCATTACCCACACCGGGTCATGGGTCGGAGAAGTCTGGAACCGGCGCAAGAATGGGGAGATATTCCCCGAGCATCTCGCCATCACTTCGGTCAAGGATGAGGACGGCAACGTCATCAATTACGTTGGATCACTGACCGATATTACCCAGCGCAAGCAATCCGAGGAGGAAATACAGCGCCTGGCCTTCTACGACCATCTCACGCTGCTGCCCAACAGGCGGTTGTTCATGGACCGGCTGAAACAGGCGATTGCAGCGGGCAGCCGTAACCATCGCATCGGCGGGCTGTTGTTCATCGATATGGACAACTTCAAGAATTTGAACGATACCCTGGGCCATGCTTTTGGCGACCTGCTGTTGCAGCATATCGCCAAGCGCCTGACCTTGTGCGTCCGGGAAGGGGATACCGTGGCGCGCCTGGGCGGAGATGAGTTTGTGGTGTTGCTGGAGGAGGTCAGCGGGAGGGTGAATGAAGCCGTTACCCTGATTGAAATGGTTGGCAAGAAAGTTCTCGAGGTACTGGGGCAGCCCTACAATCTGAACGGCACCCGATACTCAAGCACCCCTAGTATCGGCGTGACGCTGGTGGGGGAGCGGCAAATCGTCGCGGAGGATTTGGTAAAGCAGGCGGACATTGCCATGTACCAGGCCAAAAAGGCGGGACGCAATACGCTGCGTTTCTTCGATCAGGAGATGCAGGAGGCCATCAGCAGGCGTGCGTCCATGGAATCCGATTTGCGCAATGCGCTGGAGCAGGATCAGATCAGGTTGTATTTCCAGGTGCAGAAAACCAGCCTGGACAAGGCTGTTGGTGCTGAAGCGCTGGTTCGCTGGATCCATCCCGAACGGGGCATGGTGTCCCCGGCGGAATTCATTCCGCTGGCGGAGGAAAACGGATTGATCTTGCCGATCGGGCAGAGGGTGATTGAGATGGCCTGCGCCCAACTCAAGAAATGGGAGCAAAATGTCCATGCGCGCAATTTCGCGCTGGCCATAAATGTCAGCGCCAGGCAATTTCACCAGCCCGGTTTTGCCGGGCAGGTCGAAAAAGCCATCAGGGAGCAGGACATCAATCCCGGCCGCCTCAAGCTGGAGCTGACCGAAAGCCTGGTGCTGCAGAATATCGAGGAAACGGTGCAGACCATGAATGCCCTGAATCAGATAGGCGTGCAGATTTCCCTGGATGACTTCGGGACGGGCTACTCTTCCCTCCAATACCTGAAGAGACTGCCGCTGGATCAGTTGAAAATCGACCAATCGTTCGTGCGCGACATTGCGGAAGACGGCGGAGATTTGGCAATCGTGCAGACCATCATTGCCATGGCGGACAGCATGGGGCTTGACATCATTGCCGAGGGGGTGGAGACGGAAAAGCAGCGCAAGTTACTGTTGAAAAGCGGTTGCACCCACTTTCAGGGCTACTTGTTTGGCAAACCTGTGCCGATTGACGAGTTTGACGCGTCATTGGCGTAGAAGCTTCGCGCGGGCGTAGTTTCGCTCGGCGAGCGAAGAATAAGCCGCTATGACTGGCGCAGCCGCTGCAATTCTGCCAGGCAAAGGTGGATGAATGCCAGTCCCACATAGACGGGCGAAAGCAGGTTGATCACCGGCACGAACTGCAACAATCCGGCTATCCCGCCCAGCAGGTAAAGTTTTGTGGACGAGCGTTCGATGACCTTACCGATCTCTGCCTTGCTGGCATGCTCGGCCAGCGCGTCATAGCGGAACAGGCGCTGGTTCAGGAAGGCGGTCAGGATGATGTGCAAAACGATCGCCAGCGGAGCGAACAGCCAGGATGGCAGAATCAGCACCCAGGCGATACTGTATGCGGCGATGGCAACGGCGGTGTTGGAGAGGCTGCCGGTCAGGTTGCCGCCTTTATTGCGCTCCAGGTCGGGATAATTCTTGCGGGCAATGTGATCAACCATCACGGGCATGGCGAATACAGCCGTGATCAACAGCGTGGTCAGATAGACCGCCAGGAACAACAGGATGATCAGGATGAGCACGACCAGGTAATGGGATACGGTTCCGGAAACCCCTTCTCCCACCCATCTTGCCAGCAGCTCCGACTGCAGCAGCCTGGTCAGCGCTCCAACCCAGCTGCCCCAGAAGAAAAATGCAGCGCCCAGCCCAATTATGGTAGACGCCAGCATGGGCCACAGCAGCAGCCCAAGCATCTTCGGCTGGAGCAGCGAACGGAAAGCCTCGATCAGGGCGGAAAAGGTGTCTTTCATGTACGCGACTCGGCTTTCGGCCATTCACTCCGGCAATCTTGGCCGCGGGTCATTCCCCGGTCTGCCAAGGTCCCCAATCACCTGAAACGTTGCCGGCGCCGCTCGCGGAAACCCGGTACTTCGCCGCCCCGCTACCCAATTTGAGGCCTGTCAGGTCTAGCTGAGCGCGCATGCCGATATTGGCCGGATCGGCAGCCTTGCCTGGAACCGCGATGCGGATGGTGCGCCGCCCGTCCGGGCGCTTGAGGTCCTGCAGCCGGAGCGTGCATTCGTTATCGCCGGTGCGCGTGAGATGGTAAAAAGTGGATGGCTCATCGGGCAGCAGGCCGATTGCATCATAGGAATAGGGCTTGTCAGCAGCGACGGGCTGCATGGGAGCATAAAGAGCCTGGATCAATTTCCCATCCAGCCCCCACACAACGACAATCCTTCGGCTGGGCTCCTTGGCGGCCGGCAGGCCATAAGTCACGAAGCGCTCGTTACCTACCTCGGCCAGATAGGTGTTTTCATTGATTACGGGGAGATCGGTGTACCTTCTGGTATGGACGTCAAAAATGCGCCGCAGCGACTGCCAGGAGCCGTGATGGGGCTTGGCGTAGTTATACATCACCATTTTCCGCCCGTCCGGGGTGAATTTGGCCTGGCTGACATGGGCATGGATCGCATAGCGCTTGCCGCTTTTGCGGAACTCAAGGAATTCGCTGGAACCGCTTGCGCACTTGAATATGTAGCGGGTGACTGAATAGGGCTCGGGCAGCACGGTTTTGACATCATCCTGTCTGTCCCGGCTGTCTATCGTCATCGTCACGCCTGCGTCACCACCGTCGATCTGGTAGGTGACCGGGTTGGCGTCCTTGTTTCCCAAGGCGTGATAGGGGGTGACTTGCGGGTCAAATGAATCCGGCTGGCAATCGGAGGAGGGCGTTGCGCTCGTCGCGCCGCCACGGGGAGAGGCGTGGCCGGGAAGCTTGGCGTATGCGAGTGGCCAATCCTCTGCGGCTGCGGCTGGAAGCGCCAAAAGCAGGAAACATCCGGAAATCAAAGCTTGAATGATGCGCAGGCAAAAGCGTTTACTCATGTGAAGCCCGATGAAGTTGCGAAGAAAAGATAGTTGAGGGGCGCATCGTGCACTGATTCGGGGCGGATGGCAAGACCGGGGAATCCATTGCGGTTTGCGGCATGGCGGCGGAAGGGCCGGATCGTGCGACTGGCGATGGAAGGGCGGGTCTGCAGGATGCAGGAAAGGTTGAGCGGGGCGTCAGGATGGTGTAAAATGCTCGCCCTGCTATTCCGGGATGGCTGAATAATCAGCTACCTAGCTGATTATTCCAGCAGCCGGATTATTTGGCAAAGCCGGATGGCAGAAAATTACCCGCCCGTTCATGTTGGGGTGCCCGCGAGGGTCAGCTGACGGGCGGCAGAACTTAACCCTTACATCAGGAGTAATCATGGCAGTAACTATGCGTCAAATGCTGGAAGCGGGTGTCCATTTCGGTCACCAGACCCGTTTCTGGAACCCCAAGATGGCCCCCTACATTTTCGGTCATCGCAACAAGATTCATATCGTCAACCTTGAGAAAACCGTTGTCATGTACAACGATGCGGCGAACTTTGTGCGCAAGCTGGCGGCAAAGAAGGGCAGCATCCTGTTCGTTGCAACCAAGCGCCAGGCGCGCGAAATCATCAAGGAAGAAGCGACCCGCGCGGGATGCCCCTATGTGGATTACCGCTGGCTGGGCGGCATGCTCACCAATTACAAGACCGTGCAGCAATCCATCAAGCGCCTGAAGGACCTGGAGGCCATGATGCAGGATGGTTCGCTGGAAAAGGTGTCCAAGAAAGAAGGCCTGATGCTGCAGCGCGAGCTGGAGAAGCTGGAGCGCAGCCTGGGCGGTATCAAGGACATGCCCGGCCTGCCCTCCGCGCTGTTTGTGATCGACGTCGGCTACCAGAAGGGCGCCATCGTCGAGGCGCAGAAGCTGGGCATCCCGGTGGTCGGCGTGGTGGATACCAACCACAGCCCGGCCGGTGTGGACTATGTCATCCCCGGCAACGACGACTCCAGCCAGGCAATACGCCTGTACGCGCGCGGCATGGCCGATGCGGTGCTGGAAGGGCGCGAGCAGGCGCTAAACGAAGTAGTCGAACAAGCCGCCGAGGCGGCATAAGCGCCCTCCGGCAGAAAGGGGCGTAAGCCCCTTTTTTTACAGGCCAAGTTTTTAATTTTCAGGAATTCCGGGAGTAGATAATGGCGGAAATTACCGCAAGCATGGTGAAGGAACTGCGCGAGGCCACCGGCCTTGGCATGATGGAATGCAAAAAGGCGCTCAGCGAAACCAACGGCGATTTCAAGGCTGCCGAGGAGCTGCTGCGCATCAAGAGCGGCGCGAAGGCGAGCAAGGCCGCAACGCGCGTGACGGCCGAAGGCGTGGTCGCAGCGTATATCTCCGCTGACGGCAAGACCGGCGCGCTGGTGGAAGTCAACTGCGAAACCGACTTCGTCGCCAAGAACGATGATTTCGTGGCGTTCGCAAAGAATGTGGCGCAGACCGTGACGCAAAAAGTCCCCGCCGACGTCGCGGCGCTGGCTGAGCAGGCCATCGCCAACGGCGCAGGCTCGGTGGAGGAGACACGCAAGGCGTTGTTGATGAAGCTGGGCGAAAACATCACCGTGCGCCGCTTTGTGCGCTATGCGGCCACATCCGGCAAGCTGGCCTCCTATCTGCACGGCAGCAAAATCGGCGTGATCGTGGATTACACCGGCGGCGACGACGTGCTGGGCAAGGACATCGCGATGCAGATCGCGGCCAGCAAGCCCAAGGCGCTGGATGCCTCCGGCGTGAGCCAGGAAGACATCGCCACCGAGCGCCGCATCGCAATCGAAAAGGCGCGCGAATCGGGCAAGCCGGAAGCGATGCTGGATAAGATCGCCGAGGGCACGGTGCAGAAATTCCTCAAGGAAGTCACCCTGCTGGGGCAGGTATTCGTCAAGGCAGAAGACGGTAAGCAGACCATAGAGCAACTGCTGAAAAGCAAGAGCGCTTCCGTGACCGCGTTCCAGATGTTCATCGTGGGCGAGGGCATCGAGAAGAAGGTGGAAGACTACGCTGCCGAGGTGGCTGCTGCCGCCGCCGCCGCCAAGAAGGGATAACAGCGGATGGCCAAAAAGCCCTATAAGCGCGTGCTGCTCAAGCTGTCCGGCGAGGCCCTGATGGGCGAGGACAGCTATGGTATCAACCAGGCTGTGATCGGGCGCATCGTCGCCGAGATCGGCGAGGTGGCGGCGCTGGGCGTGCAGGTGGCGATCGTGATCGGCGGCGGCAACATCTTTCGCGGCATGGCGCCCGCCGCAGCGGGGATGGACCGCGCCACCGCCGATTACATGGGCATGCTTGCCACGGTGATGAACGCCATGGCGCTGGCCGACGCCGTGAAGCAGCAGGGCATTGAGTGCCGCGTGCAGTCCGCGCTCAACTTGCAGCAGGTGGCCGAGCCGTACATTCGCGGCAAGGCGCTGCGTTATCTGGAAGAAGGCAAGGTGGTGATATTCGGGGCCGGCACCGGCAACCCGTTCTTCACCACCGATACCGCCGCCGCGCTGCGTGGCGTGGAAATGAACGCCGACGTCGTGATCAAGGCGACCAAGGTGGACGGGGTTTATACCGCCGATCCGAAAAAAGACCCGAAGGCGACCCGCTATCAGAGCCTGACGTTTGATGAAGCGATTGCCAAGGACCTCAAGGTGATGGATGCCACGGCCCTGACACTGTGCCGTGACCAGAAACTGCCCATCATCGTATTCAGCATTTTCAAGCCCGGCGCGCTTAAGCGCGTGGTGCTGGGCGAAGACGAAGGCACGCTGGTGCGCTATAACTGAAGAGGCATGACATGATTGCTGACATCAAGAAAAATACCGAGCAGAAAATGACCAGGTCGCTGGAGACGCTGAAGGCGGACTTCGGCAAGGTGCGTACGGGCCGCGCCCATACCGGCATCCTCGAGCATGTGAGCGTGGATTACTACGGCAACCCGACTCCGATCAGCCAGGTGGCGAACCTGACACTGATCGATGCACGCACCATCGGCGTGCAGCCATACGAAAAGAACCTTGTGGCGGCGGTGGAAAAGGCGATACGCGACGCGGATCTGGGTTTGAACCCGGCGACCAACGGCAATATCATCCGGGTACCCATGCCCGCCCTGACTGAAGAGCGCCGCCGCGACCTGATCAAGGTGGTGCGCGGCGAGGCGGAAAATGCCAGGGTGGCAGTGCGTAACGTGCGCCGCGACGCCAATGAACAGCTCAAGAAGCTGATCAAGGACAAGGCGGTCAGCGAGGATGAAGAGCGCCGTGCCCAGGATGATGTCCAGAAACTGACGGACCGCTTCATTGCAGAAATCGACAAGGCGCTGCAGGCCAAGGAAGCGGATTTGATGGCGGTGTGACAGGATATGTGGAAAGATTCCGGGAGCAGGATTTTGGACTGGAAATATTGCTCCCCTGAGCTGTACTGAAATCTCCCCACGATTCCCCTCTCCTGAATGCCACTCATGAAATTATTCCGCAGTTCTACCCGCGCCATACCGGAGGTTGACCGCATCCCGCGCCATATTGCCGTGATCATGGATGGCAATGGGCGCTGGGCCAAACAGCGTTTCCTGCCGCGCGTGGCGGGCCATCAGCGCGGCGTTGAAGCACTGCGCGAGACGGTCAAATCCTGCCTGGAACTCGGGGTGGAATACCTTACGGTGTTTGCCTTCAGCAGCGAGAACTGGCGCCGTCCGGCGGACGAGGTTTCCTTCCTGATGCAGCTGTTCCTGAAAATGCTGGAAATCGAGATGCGCCGGATGCACGAGAACAACATTTGCCTGAAAATCATAGGCGATCGCAGCCGTTTCGATGGCTCGCTCCAGCAATTGATTGCCGAGGCGGAAAGCATGACCGCTGCCAATACCGGGCTGACTTTGACCATAGCCGCCAACTACGGCGGGCGCTGGGACATCGTTCAGGCCATGCAGTCATTGCTGCGCGAGCATCCGGAGAACGCAGGAAATTTCAGCGAGAACGACCTGGAGCCGTATCTTGCACTAAGCTATGCACCCGAGCCCGACCTGTTCATCCGCACCGGCGGCGAGCAGCGCATCAGCAACTTTCTTTTGTGGCAGCTGGCCTATACAGAATTGTATTTCACCGACACCTTGTGGCCCGCCTTCGATCGTGCGGCGCTGGAAGAGGCCATTCATTCCTACCAGCACCGTGAGCGCCGTTTCGGCCGTACCAGTGAACAGCTGGTGGAGCGAACTGCTGCCTCGCCTGACCAGGACAAGTCTGATGCTTAAACAACGTGTTATTACCGCGCTGGTCCTGGGCGTGCTGCTGTTGGGGGCAATGTTCTGGCTGCCGGCATTGGGCTGGGCGGCGCTGGTGCTGGTCGTGGTGATGCTTGGGGCGAATGAATGGGGGCGTCTGGCGAAGCTTTCCGGGATCGGCTTCGCCGCCTACGTGACGCTCACTTCCGCCGCGATGGCGGGCGTCATCGGCTACTCCCTGGCCGGAGGACGCAATATCGTGTTGGTCCAGCTCGCGATTTACGCCCTGGCTGCCTTGTTCTGGCTGGCGGTGGCGCCGCTCTGGCTTTGGCTGGGCTGGCATCCGCGCCGGTATGTACTGGTCGTGGCCGGCTGGCTGGTGCTCATACCGGCCGGGCTGGCGATGTATGATTTGCGCGCCGAAAGCCCATTTTTGCTGCTCTTTTTCCTGGGGCTGGTGTGGATGGCCGACACAGCGGCATATTTTGCCGGAAAAAAATTCGGCAAGCATAAGCTTGCACCTTCCATCAGCCCCGGCAAGACCTGGGAAGGCGCGGCGGGTGCGATATTGGGCGTGACAGTCTATGTCGTCATGGTTGGCTGGTTTGCTCAGCACATGCGGGGCTATCTGGAATTCCTGGTCGCGATCGCGGCTTCCTGGGTGCTGGTCGCGATTTCCGTGGAGGGTGACCTGTTCGAGTCGGGCATCAAGCGCCAGGCGGGGGTCAAGGACAGCGGCGCACTGCTGCCGGGACACGGTGGCATGCTCGACCGCATCGATGCGTTGACTTCCGCCCTGCCGTTCGCGGGATTCGCGGTGGCGCTCGGAAAATTATTGTCGGATTTCGGCTGTGGTTAAACTGACCGTACTCGGTTCCACCGGCAGCATAGGCCGGAGCACGCTGGACGTGGTGGCGCGCCACGCCGACCGCTATCGTGTCTTTGCCTTGACTGCGCAGAGGCAGGACGAATTGTTGTTTGAGCAATGCCTGCAATTCAAGCCGGGCTTCGCGGTGCTGCTGGATGATGCTGCAGCACAGCGGCTGCGTCAGCGCATCGCGGCATCCGGTCTGCAAACCGAGGTGCTGTGCGGTGTGGAAGCGCTGGAACAGGTGTCGGCTGCCGCGGAGGTGGATGCCGTCATGGCAGCCATTGTGGGCGCGGCCGGCTTGCGCCCGACGCTTGCAGCCGCTCGCGCCGGCAAGAAAATCCTGCTGGCCAACAAGGAGACGCTGGTGATGGCGGGCCAGGTCTTCATGGATGCAGTGCGCGCCAGCGGTTCCGCGCTGCTGCCGATAGACAGCGAGCACAATGCCATATTCCAGTCCCTGCCGCGCAATTATGCTGGCGACATGCAGGCCAGCGGCGTAGCCAAGATACTGCTTACCGCCTCCGGTGGCCCGTTCCGCAACACCCCGCTGTCCGGTTTGCAGAACGTCACGCCGGAACAGGCATGCGCGCACCCAAACTGGAGCATGGGAAGGAAGATCTCGGTGGATTCCGCCACCATGATGAACAAGGGGCTGGAAGTGATAGAGGCGCGCTGGCTGTTCAATGCGCCCGCGGAAGCCATCGAGGTGGTGGTGCATCCTCAGAGCGTGATCCACTCGCTGGTGCAGTATGTGGACGGCTCGGTGCTGGCACAGTTGGGCAATCCCGACATGCGCACGCCGATCGCCTATGCGCTGGCTTATCCGGAGCGCATGGATGCGGGCGTGGCGCCGCTGGACCTGTTCAAGGTGGCCAGGCTTGATTTTACTGCCCCCGATTTTGAGCGCTTTCCCTGCCTCGCGCTGGCCTATCAGGCCCTGCGTGCGGGCGGCACTGCGCCAGCAACCATGAATGCCGCCAACGAAGTGGCGGTCGCGGCTTTCCTCGAGCGGCAGATCTCCTTCCTTGCCATTCCTCGCCTCATCGAAGAGGTGTTGGCGGCCTTGCCCGCGCTGCCGGTCACGGCGCTGGAAGATGTGCTGGAGGCCGATCGCGCGGCACGTGAAGCCGCGCAGGGGGCAATGCGGCGCTTGGAGGCTACGGCGTGATCACCACGGACCTGTGGGCCTTTGCAGTCACCATCGGGGTGCTGGTGGTGTTCCACGAGCTGGGGCACTACTGGGTCGCCCGTCTGTGCGGCGTCAAGGTGCTGCGCTTTTCGGTCGGATTCGGCAAGGTGCTGTTCTCCTGGCACTTCGGTAAGGGCGAAACCGAGTGGGCGCTTTCCGTCATTCCGCTGGGCGGCTATGTGAAGATGCTGGACGAACGCGAGGGCGAGGTGGCTCCGCACGAGCTGGCCCGCGCCTTCAACCGCAAGCCGGTCTGGCAGCGCATGGCGATCGTCGTTGCCGGGCCGGCATTCAACCTGTTGCTGGCAGTCATCCTGTACTTCATGCTGTTCACGCATGGCGTGGATGGAACCCGGGCCGTGCTGGGCGAAATTCCGGCGAAAACTCCTGCTGCCGAGGCGCAATTGCAGAAGGGCGAGACTGTGCTCAGCGTCAATGGCGATGCGATGCAGAGCTGGGAGGAAGTGCGCTGGCGGCTGCTGATGCTCGGGCTGCAGCGCGGCAAGGTCGAAATCACCGGGCAAACTGCCGATGGCGTGACGCGCCAGCATGTGCTGGACTTGGGGCAGATCGAGCCTTCTGATCTGGAGCGCGACTTCATGCAAAAGCTGGGGTTGCAGCCGAACTACCCGCCGATCCCGGCTGTTGTCGGTGAGGTGGTGTCGGGCAGCGCGGCGGAGCACGCCGGCCTGCGCACCGGGGACCGGGTGCTGCGCGTGGATGGCAAGGAAATCGCAACTTTCGATCAGTGGGCCGAGGTGGTGCGCGCGCACCCGGAAACGCTGCTGCACCTGGACATTGTCCGCGACGGTCACGAAATGCCGCTCGACATCACCCCGAAAAGAGAAACCGAAGAGGGCAAGGTCATAGGCCGGGTAGGCGTCGCGCCCGACCTGAAAACATATGAGGCTTTGGTGGTGCCTTTGCAGGTGAAGGTCAGTTACGCGCCAATCGCAGCGCTGGGGCAGGCTGCGCAAAAGACCTGGGACATCAGTTCGCTGAGCCTGCAAATGATGGGTCGGATGGCGCTGGGCCAGGTTTCGCTGAAAAGCATGAGCGGCCCGGTCAAAACGGCCACCTATGCCGGAAAATCGGCGAAGATGGGCCTAATAGCCTTTATTTTCTTCCTCGCGGCGATCAGTGTCGGGGTAGGGGTGCTCAACATCCTGCCGATTCCCGTATTGGATGGAGGGCACTTGTTGTATTATATGGCCGAATTTTTCATGGGCCGCCCCGTGCAGGAAAGCGCGTGGGAAACGGGGCAGAAGATAGGCGTCGCTTTGCTTTCCGCGCTTATGATCCTGGTCTTGTACAACGACATCAGCAGCCTGATTTCCGGCTGATCACAAATATCGATGAACTTGAAAATACTGGCGATTCCCGCATTCCTGCTGTATGCCGCATCTGCCGCAGCTTTTGAACCCTTCACCATCAAGGACATCCGCATCGAGGGCATACAGCGCACCGAGGCGGGCACTGTGTTCAGCTACCTCCCGGTCAAGACGGGCGACAGGATGGACGACGCAAAAGCGGATGCCTCCATCCGCGCGCTGTTCGCCACCGGTTTCTTCAAGGATGTGAATCTGGAACGAGACCAGAATGTTCTGGTGGTGCGGGTGCGCGAGCGTCCGGCCATTGCCAGCGTTGAAATCAACGGCGTGAAGAGCAATTCTTTTTCCAAGGACCAATTGCGCGAAAACATGAAATTCGTGGGGCTGGTCCAGGGGCGGATTTTTGACAAGTCGGCCTTGGAAAAGGCCGCCCAGCAACTGAAGCGGGAATATACTTCCAAGGGAAAATATGCGGTCGAAGTCACCACCGTGGTGACGCCGCTGGAGCGCAATCGCGTGGCGATCACCTTCAACGTGGTGGAAGGGGAGGCGTCGCAAATCCGGCAGATCAACATCATCGGCGCAAGCGCCTACAGCGAAGATGATCTGCTGGATTTGCTGCGGCTGGGCACGCCCGGCATGTTCAGCTGGTTTTCCAGCAACGACAAGTATTCCAAGCCCAAGCTGGCTGCGGATATAGAAACGCTCAAGTCGTTTTACCTGGACTCCGGTTACCTTGAGTTCTCGGTGGACTCAACACGGGTTTCCATCTCCCCGGACAAAAAAGATATCTTCATCACCATCAATATCACTGAGGGCCCCAAATACACCATATCGGATGTGAAGGTGGCCGGTCCGGAAAAGATTCTGTCGCACGAAGAGATGCGCAAGATGATTTCGGTGAAGCCCGGGGACGTGTTCTCGCGCAAGGAGCTGGCTGAATCCAGCAAAAGAATCGCCGACCGGCTTGGCAATGACGGCTATGCCTTTGCCAACGTCAATCCGGTACCGGAAGTGGACAAGGAAAAGCACCAGGTGGCGTTCACCTTCACGGCTGATCCGGGGCAGCGCTTTTACGTGCGGCGCGTCAATATTTCCGGCAATGCCAAGACCAAGGATGAGGTCATCCGGCGCGAGTTCCGCCAGCTGGAAGGCGCCTGGTTCGATACCGGCAAGACGAAAAAATCCAAGCAGCGCCTGGACCGGCTGGACTATTTCACCGAGGCCAGCATTGAAACACCCATCGTGCAGGGAACCAGCGACCAGGTGGACGTGAATGTTGCGGTGAAAGAGAAATCAACTGGCAACTTCTCGGTGGGTGCGGGTGTTTCCAGCGGCGAAGGCCTGATACTTTCTGCTTCGGTCAGCCAGCGCAACGTGTTTGGCACCGGCAATTACCTTTCCACTCAGGTCAATACCAGCCGGGTGAACCGCATCGCGTCGGTTTCCTACACTAATCCGTATTACACTGATGACGGCGTCAGCCGTGGTTTCGATGCCTACAAGCGCAATACCAATACGTCCCGCACCAACGTCATCTCCCCCTATACCGCAGCGACCGACGGCGCCGGGGTGCGCTTCGGGGTGCCGATTGCCGATGAACAGTTCATCAATTTGGGCCTGGCTTACGAAAACACAACCATCGGACTGACACCTACCAGCCCGCAGCGTTTTTATAACTATGTCAGCACGTTCGGATCCACCACCATCAACTATATGGGTACGCTGGGATGGAGCCACGATAGCCGCGACAGCGCGATCAATACCACAGAGGGCTGGATGCAGAGCATCAATCTGGAAAGCGGCCTGCCTGCCACGCCGAACTCCCTGCGCTATTACAAGTTGATGATTCAAAACCAGTGGTTTTACCCGGTTAGCCAGGACCTGACCTTCATGACCAACGTCAACCTGGGCGCAGGCAATGGATATGGCGGCAAGCCGCTGCCATTCTTCAAGAATTTCTATGGCGGCGGCCCCGGTTCGGTGCGTGGTTATGACCCCGGATCGCTGGGGCCCGTGGACATCACCGGGCTGTCCACCGGCGGCAACAAGATGGTTGTAATCAGCGGTGAACTGCTGTTCCCTGTGCCTGGCATGACCAAGGAGAAATCGGTGCGCATGAGCACATTTGTTGATGCGGGTGCGATTTATGGCCCGATCATTCAAAATACCCTGCCGCAGTCCCTTGGAATGCATTATTCTGCCGGTGTCGCGCTGACCTGGTTGTCCCCCATGGGGCCGCTCAAGGTCAGCCTGGGCTATCCCATACGCAAGCAGCCTGGCGACAAGTTGCAGAAGTTCCAGCTGACATTGGGAGCTTTCTTCTGATCGAACATGATCTGATATTTGGGAGGAAAAAATTGAATATCCTGTCCAGATTTCTTGCGCCGGCGATGCTGGCGCTATGTGCGCTGCCGGCCCTGGCCGGGGATGTAAGGGTGGGCTTCGTGGATATAGAGCGTATCCTGCGCGAGTCTGCGCCTGCAGTGAAGGCAGCGCAGAAAATAGAGAAGGAATTTGCCCCGCGCGACGAGGCAATCAAGAGGCTCGGTGCGCAGGTGAGGGAGCTGCAGGATTTCCTGGAAAAGAAGGGTGCCGGGTTGTCGAATGCGGAACGCCGCAACAAGGAGCGGGAGCTCTCCAACCTGAGCGCTGAACTGCAACGCGAGCAGCGCGAGTTCCGCGAGGACCTGAACCAGCGCAAGAACGAGGAGTATTCCGTGCTGCTGGAACGCGCCAACAAGATCATCCAGGCAATCGCCATCAGCGAACATTACGACCTGGTGCTGCAGGAAGCTGTCTATCGCAATCCGCAGATAGACATTACCGACAAGGTGCTGAAGGCGCTGTCCAGCGACAAATGACCAAAGTAATCCGGGAATAACTGAATGAAGCAGGTTGCCCATCGTCTGGCCGACATGGTGGCGCTTTTTGGCGGCCGCGTGCTGGGGAATGCCGATACTCCCATCATGCAGGTTGCCACGCTGGAACATGCGCAAAAAGGCAATATCGCCTTTCTCACCAACGCCAAATACCGTTCTCAGCTCGAGGCTACCGGCGCGAGCGCCGTGATCCTGGGCGAAACCGAGGCCGATGCAACCTCATTGCCGCGCATCATATGCGACAACCCCTATGCCTATTTTGCCAAAGTATCGGCGCTGCTCAACCCCGTGCCGCAAGCCAAGCCCGGCATTCATCCCAGCGCGGTGGTCGGCGAGGGGGCGCGGATAGACGCCACCGCCCACATCGGGGCGAATGTGGTGATCGGTGCGGGCGCCGTCGTGGGCGCGGACTGTGTGATCATGGAAGGGTGCAGCATAGGCGACAATGTCTCCATCGGAGCCCGTGCGCGGCTGTATCCGCGTGTGGTGATTTATCATGACTGCCTGATCGGCAACAACCTGATAGCCCATGCTGGCGTGGTGATCGGCTCGGATGGTTTCGGCATGGCCATGGAGAAGGGGCGCTGGCTGAAGATTCCGCAGATCGGGCGCGTGGTGATCGGCGATGATGTGGAAATCGGCGCGAACACAACCGTGGACCGCGGCGCGCTGAACGATACGATCATCGAGGACGACGTCAAGCTGGACAACCAGATCCAGGTGGCGCACAACGTGCGCATTGGCGCGCACACGGCGATTGCCGGATGCGTCGGCATTGCGGGCAGCGCCACGATCGGAAAGTATTGCCGCATCGGCGGCAGCGCAGGGATCCTGGGTCATCTGCAGATAGCGGATAACGTCGAGATTGCCTCCTTTACCCTGGTGGGAAAATCCATCCGCGAGCCAGGCAGCTATGCCGGAATATTCCCGTTCAGCAAAAACGAGGAATGGCGCAAGAATGCCGCCCAGTTGCGTCATCTGGGCGAATTGGCGCATAAAGTCAAACAGTTGCAACAGGAAATCGAAGAGTTGAAAGGGAAGATTGCATGACTATTCAAATGGACATTAACCAGATTTTGCAGCACTTGCCGCATCGCTATCCTTTTCTGTTGATCGACCGCGTGCTGTCGCTCGATCCGGGCAAGGAGATCGTCGCGCTGAAAAACGTCAGCATGAACGAACCGTTCTTTCCCGGGCATTATCCGCACCACCCGGTGATGCCAGGCGTGCTGGTGATCGAGGCGATGGCGCAGGCCGCCGCAATCATGTCGTTCACCAGCAGCGAGAACGGCAAGCCTGACGATAGCAAGGTGTATTACTTCGTCGGCATCGACGGTGCGCGTTTCAAGCGACCGGTGGTCCCGGGCGACCAGCTGATCCTCAGGGTCAAGCCTACGCGCAACATGCGTGGCGTGTGGAAGTTCGAGGCAGTAGCCACGGTGAATGACCAGGTTGCCGCCGAGGCGGAACTGATGTGCACCATGAGGGACAAGTGATGTCCGCCATACATTCCACTGCGATCATACATCCCAACGCCAGGCTGGCTGACGATGTAACGGTTGGGCCCTATTCCGTCATCGGCGAGCATGTCGAGATCGGCGCGGGCACCTCGGTCGCCTCGCACGTGGTCATCGAGGGTCACACCCGCATTGGCAAGAACAACCGCATTTTCCAGTTCAGTTCGCTGGGCGGCATCCCGCAGGACAAGAAGTACGCGGGCGAACCGATGCGCCTGGAAATCGGCGACAACAACCTGATTCGCGAATGCTGCACCTTCAACATCGGCACGGTGCAGGATGATGGCGTCACCCGCATCGGCAACAACAACTGGATCATGGCATACGTGCATATTGCGCACGACTGCCAGGTCGGCAATGGCATCGTGCTGGCCAACAGCGTGCAGCTGGCCGGCCATGTGCATGTCGGCGACTTCGCCGTGCTGGGTGCATTCGTCGGTGCGCACCAGTACTGCAAGGTGGGCGCGCACGTCATGGCGGGCGCGGGCAGCCTGCTGTTCCAGGACTTGCCGCCCTATGTGACAGTCGGCGGCAACCCGGCGGCACCGCACGGCATCAACTCGGAGGGCCTGAAACGGCGCGGCTTCAGCAGCGAAACGATCATGGCGATCAAGCGCGCCTACAGAACCTTGTACCGTTCCGGCCTTTCCCTGGAGCAGGCAATCCAGGAAATCAATGCGCAAACGAGCGAGCATCCCGAGCTCAAATTGTTCACCGAATTCCTGGCCGGTTCCACCCGCGGCATCATCCGCTGAGTTCCATGACGCAGCAAGCAAAAGTCATCGCGATAGTGGCGGGCGAAGCCTCGGGCGATCAGCTCGGCAGCCTCCTGATGCAGGCCATCAAGCGTGCCAGACCGGATGCGCGCTTCATCGGCATCGGCGGGCCGAAAATGCAGGCAGAGGGCATGGAGGTTCTTTTTCCCATGGAAAAGCTCTCGGTGATGGGTTATATCGAGGTGCTCAAGCACCTGTTCGAAATACTCGGTATCCGCCGCAAGCTGCGCAGCAGGCTGATTTCCGACAAGCCGGACTTGTTTATCGGTATTGATGCGCCGGATTTCAATCTGGGCCTCGAAATGGCACTGAAGCGCCGAGGCATCCCGGTGGTGCACTACGTCAGCCCGTCCATCTGGGCGTGGCGCGGCAAGCGCATCCACAAGATCAAACAGGCGGTAAACCACATACTCGCATTGTTTCCGTTCGAGGCGCCGTTGTATGAGAAAGCTGGCGTGCCGGTTACCTACGTCGGGCATCCCCTGGCGGATGTGTTTCCGCTCAATCCGGATCGCCAGGCAATGCGTGACCAGATGCGCATCATGCAGGGCGAAACCGTTTTCGCCTTCCTGCCCGGCAGCCGCCAGGGTGAGGTGCGCAGGCTGGCACGGACATATATCGAGACTGCCAGACTGATCCTGGAAAAAATGCCGAAAGCGCGCTTTCTGGTGCCGCTGGCAACCCGGGAAACGCGCACCCTGTTCGAGGAAGAACAGTGGCGCATGGAGGCGCAACAGCTGCCCATGAGCCTGCTGTTCGGTCACGCGCATGATGCAATGATTGCCGCCGATTGCGCGCTGGTCGCCTCCGGAACGGCCACGCTGGAGGCGGCTCTGCTCAAGTGCCCCATGGTCATCACCTACAAGCTGCCTAGGCTGACCTACTGGATGGTGAAGCGACGTGCCTACCTGCCTTATGTCGGGCTGCCCAATATCCTGGCCGGAAAATTCATCGTTCCGGAATTACTGCAGGACGATGCAACGCCCGAGAACCTGGCGCAGGCACTGATGAACCTGGTGTCGAACAAGCAGGCGGTCGCCGACCTGAGGGAGGCTTTTGCCGCCATGCACACCGAGCTCAGGCAGGATGCGGCGAGCAGGGCGGCAGAGGCTGTTTTGCGTTATTTGTGATTCCGGTTCCAGTTCGGTGAGACCAGGCGACGAACGAGGGGCGAAGACAATACATGGCGGCGCCGGGCGTGAGGAAGCCAGCGCTTATCACCGATGAAATGGAGCTGGAATGAGCGCGCTGATAATTTGCGGGGTGGATGAAGCAGGGCGCGGCCCCCTGGCAGGCCCGGTTTACGCCGCAGCCGTGGTTCTCGACGCAGCGCGTCCGATTGCGGGCCTGGCTGATTCCAAGAAACTCAGCGAAAAGCGGCGCGATGCGCTGGCGCTGGAGATCAAGCAGAGTGCCGCCGCATGGGCTATCGCCGAGGCATCGGTTGAAGAAATTGATTCCCTCAATATCCTGCGCGCCAGCCTGCTGGCGATGAAGCGCGCGGTGCAAGCGCTGGTCGTGCAGCCGCAGGAGGTGTGGGCAGATGGCTTGTATTGCCCGGATACCGGGCTGCCCAGCCGCGCCATCGTAAAGGGTGATAGCACAATCGCCGCCATTTCCGCTGCATCCATACTGGCCAAGACCGCGCGCGACAAATTCATGTTGAGCCTGCACGATCAGTATCCGCAATATGGCTTTGCCGCGCACAAGGGCTACCCCACCGCGGCGCACCTTGCAGCTTTGCGGGAACACGGCATA